>NZ_JBFAOJ010000121.1:0-25121 GCF_040675205.1 Streptosporangium sp. NPDC049644
CCGCGCGCGGCCGCCACCCCCCCCCCCGCCCCGACGCAAACGCAGCGGGTCGCCGCCCGCGGGCCGGCCCGCCCCCCCCCGGAACCCGTTTCGGACGAGATGACCAGGGCGGCTGAACCAATGTGAACGCGACCACGCGGGCACGCCCGCGCGGAGTCTCGTACGGGAACATCCCCTATGAGCTTCTTCCGCGCGGGGGTGCCCTGCATGGGCGCGCCCCGAGAGGGTCAGGGCCAGTCGCGTGAGGGGCGGAGCGGCAGGTGGGCCGCGCCCTCGGAGTCGAGCTTCACACCGAGGACCTGGTGGAGCTGGATCTTGTTACGTTCGAAGCCGACCACGCAGGCCGCCATGTAGAGACGCCAGACCCGCGCCGTGCCCTCCCCCACCTCGGCGACCGCCTCGTCCCAGTGCTCGTCGAGGTTGGCGCACCAGTAGCGGAGGGTCTGCGCGTAGTGCTCGCGCAGGTTCTCCTCGTGCCGGATCTCGAAACCGGTGTCCTCGATCTGACGGGCCAGGTAGCCGACCGACTCCAGCTCCCCGTCGGGGAAGACGTAGCGATTGATGAAGCCGCCGGCGTTGAGGGTCTTCTCGGTGCCCGTCGGCCGGGTGATGCAGTGGTTGAGCAGCCGCCCGCCGGGGACGAGCTTGTCGTACAGGAAGCGAAAGTAGAAGGGCAGTTGCTCCTTGCCGATGTGCTCGGTCAGGCCGATCGAGCTGACCGCGTCGAAGCCGGTCTCCGGCACGTCACGGTAGTCCATGTGCCGGACCTCGGCGAGCTCGCCGAGACCGGCCTCCGCGATGGCCTTCTGCGCCCACTCGGCCTGCTGGCGCGAGAGGGTGACGCCCAGCCCCTTCACCCCGTACTCACGGGCGGCGTGGATGACCATGCCGCCCCAGCCGCAGCCGACGTCCAGCAGCCTCATCCCCGGCTTCAGGCCCAGCTTCCGGGCGACCAGCTCGAACTTGGCCAGCTGCGCCTCCTCCAGGGTGGACTCCTGCTCGGGGAAGACCGCGCAGGTGTAGGCCATGGACGGGCCGAGCACCCACGAGTAGAACTTGTTGGAGACGTCGTAGTGGTGGTGAATCGCCTCGGCGTCACGCTGCTTGGCATGCCTGCTGCCCATCCGGGCGAGCACGCTGCGCCGCACCTCCTGCGGGGGCGGCGGCATCCGGGTGAGCAGCGGACGGACCCCGAGGGCTCGGACGGCCGCGAGCTTCTGCCCGACCGGGAGGTCGTTGACCGTGAGCGACCACATCCGGGAGAGCAGCGTGTACATGTCCCCGTGGACATCGATGTGGCCGGACACGTACGCCCTGGCCAGTCCCAGCTCTCCGGGGGCCTGTGCCAGGTACGCGACGGCCGCCGGGGTCTTCACCTCGACGCTGATGTCGGCGCTGGCCGGACCGGCCTTACTGCCGTCGTAGGCGACGAAGCGCACATCCGCCTCAGGGCCCATCACCTTTTCGAAGATCTCTGCAAGCAACACAGAATCAACCTCTCTTAACGCCCCCGAACACACTTGTCGTAGAGGTCGAGCAACCGGCCACCCCCGTCGTATGCCCGCTTGACCGGCCAATAGGCGGTTCCGTTATAAAACCGCCAGAATTCATCCTCCGGGTAGAACGAAGTGGAGTACAGCGATTTATGGCCGTCCAGTTCGTGGACCCGGTTCTCGATGAGACGGTTGTGGTAACCGTCGAACTGCCCCCTGGGCAACGGGACCGTTCCCCAGAAGCCGAAATTGACGTACAGCCGGCCGGGCTCCAGTGGATAGAGCGGCCACTCGCCCTCGGACCTCAGCGGGCACATCCAGACCGGCGCCATCCCGACCTTGTCGTGGAAGAAGCTCAGGAACTCGGCACCGCGCTCGACGGGCACCTCGATGTCCTGGATGACCGACTCCTGTACCGGCAGGTCGCGCCAGCGGTCGATCCTGGCGATCACCCCGTACTTGCGGTCAAGGCCCACGAGCTTGCGGTAGACGTCCGAGCGCATCCACTTACGCGGCATCAGGGAACGCACCAGCGCGGTCTGCACGCCGAAGGCGCGCGAGCACCAGAACCAGTCGGTGTCCCAGCGCCACAGGTAGTCGCGGACGGTCAGCCAGTCGCGGGTCCTGGTCTGGATCGATCGGTAGTAGATGCGCATCCCGGTGTAGTCGGACAGGTACGGAGCACGCTCGGCGAAGCGCCCCACGGTGATGTAGAGCTCGCTCGGACCGAAGAACGTGCCGTCCACGAAGTCGACGCGCTCGCCCTCGTACTCGCCGCTGTCGCAGATCTCGCGCATCGCGAGCATGCACTTGTCGGCGTCCCCGAACGGGATGTGGGTCAGCCTGACGTACGGCTGGACGGGCTTGAGCTTGATCCGGATCCGCAGGGCGTAGCCAAGCGTGCCGTAGGAGTTGGGGAACGCCCGGAACAGGTCGCGGTGCTCGTTGTCGTCACGGGCCACGACGATTCTTCCGTCGCCGGTGAGGATCTCCAGCTCCTCCACCGACTCGTGCGGCAATCCGTCCCTGAAACTGGTGGACTCGATGCCGAGCCCCGTCACCGCCCCGCCCAGCGTGATCGTCTTCAGCTGCGGCACCACGTACGGCATGAGCCCGTGGGCGAGCGTGGCGTCCACCAGGTGCTCGTAGGTGGTCATCCCCTGGACCTCGGCGGTCATCGTCTCCGGATCGACCGCGATGACCTGGTCCAGGTCCCTGGCGGAAAGCTTCGCCGACCGGGTGCCCTCCCTGAAGCGGAACAGGTTCGTGGTGGCCTTGGAGAGCCGGGGCACCGCGTCGCCGGGAATGGCGGCGTAGGAATCCCTGATCTGCTCCACCGCTTGCCGGTGCGCCGACATCTCTGTCATCTGTCGCACGGTAATCACCCCCATCACCATCGTTGGAAAGATCGCCCCTAGGCACGTTATATCTCGGATGTCTCCGGAACCAGGCGGGGCGCGTTAAACACTGGGAAACTCTACGACCGCCCTTCCAGGAACCTGCGACCGACCACCGGATCGACCCCGTTGACCACGTTCGTCACCGGGCGGCCGTCGATCGCGGCCTCCAGGTTGTCCAGCACACACCTGATCAGGCGGCCGGTCGACTGCGGGGTCACCCCCGCCACATGGGGCGAGAGCAGGACCCTGGGACTGCTCCGCAGCGGATCGTCCGGCGGCAGCGGCTCGGTGTCGAACACGTCGAGCGCGGCGCCACCCAGGTGCCCCGACTCCAGGGCCGACAGCAGCGCCGCCGAGTCGACGACCTGCCCCCGGGCCGCGTTGACGAGCAGCGCGCCCGCGGGCATCAGGGACGGGTCGATCAGCTTCCTGGTCCCCTCCACCAGCGGGATGACCAGGACGAGGACCTGGGAGTTCGCGACCAGCTCGGCGAGCCCCCGGTAGGTGTAGGGCACCTCGCGCGGCGTGCGCGTCCAGTAGGAGACCTCGCACCCGTAGGCGGCGAACATCCGCGCGCAGGTCTCGCCGATCGGGCCGAAGCCGACGATGCCGACGCGCGAGCCGTGCAGTTCGGTGGGCCCCAGATCCAGCTGCGGCCAGCGGCCGGCGCGGACCGCGGCGTCGGCCTCCAGCAGCCGCCGCGACAGTGCGAGCGCGGCCGCGAAGCACCACTCGGCCACCCCCGTCGCGCTCACCCCCGCGGTGTTGGCCAGCGGCACACCGGCCGCGGCGAGCGCGGCGAGGTCGTGGCCGTCCACGCCCACCGACGGCTGCTGCACGAACGCCAGGTTCGGGGCGGACCTGACCGCCTCGGCGTCCAGGACGAGCTCGCCGCTCCAGTCGCCGACCACGATCTCGGCCTCGCCGAGCGCGGCGAGCAGCGACTCCCGGTCACGGGCCGGGGGGACCGACACCGCGACCCGGTCACCCAGCGAGCCGAGCAGGTTGCGCACCGCCCCCTCGGGGAGCGGTGGCAGCGCGAGCACCTTCCAGGTCATGTCACTCGCCTCCGCGGGGGTGGAAACTGCCGAACACTCGGTTCATGAGGGGTCGCTGGGCATCCCAGTCGTCGTCGTGGGTGGTCCAGCTGAGCAGCATCACCGTATCGCCCACCTCGATGAAACGCTGCACCTCGTGGTAGGTCACCCCGGCCGTGGCCCAGGGGGCTCCGCCGTTGTCCTTCATGCTCCAGGTGAACTCCCACTGAAGTCCGGAGCCGTAGGCCAGGGGGATCTTCGCCGTGTCCTCGGAGTGGATCTCGCTCCACTGGGCCACGTTCTCCTTGACGGTCTCCTGCAGGGAGTCCAGACCGTCGGCGTTCGCCTCCAACACCTCCACCGACAGGTGGGCGGCCCCGTCCCGGCGCAGCCACTGGGTGTAGCCCGTCTCGGCCGCCCAGTCGCCGTTCCAGCCGACCGGATAGCTGATGGACCAGTTCTCCGGCGGACGGGCCCGCCACACCTTCAACCCTCCGCTGGACACCACCGCTCTGGTCCTGGTGGGAGTGGGGGTGGGACTCGGGGTGGGCGTCGGAGACCTGGTCTCCTCCTCCGGTTCGGGCGTCGTCTCCGAGGGAGCGGGCTCGGCGCGCGCCACCGGCCGCGATTCCGGCTGGGACATCGCCACGGCCGCGACGGCGCCACCGGCGGCCAGCAGCACGACGGCCGCCAGGACCAGCGGGATCCGGCCGCCACCCCGCCCCCCGCCGCGCCGGCGGCCGGACGCGGGCGAGGTCTCGGTCTCGCGCCTGTCCCGCCCTCCGCCGCCGCGCGGATTCTCACCGGTCCGTCCCGTACGGTGGATCGCGCTCTCTCCGGTGCGCCGGGCCGCGGCCGACGGGTCGTCAAGGACCTCCGCCAGCATGGCGTCGGCCTGCTGGGCGGTCAGCCGGTGGGCGGGTTCGCGCTGGAGCATGCCGGTGAGCACCGCGCGCATCTCCAGGGGCACCCTGCCGAAGTCGGGCTCCTCGGTGAGGAGCGCGCCGAGGGTGGCGATGGCGTCTCGGCGCTCGAAGGGGCCGTGCCCGACCAGTGCCGCGTAGAGGGTGGCGCCGAGCGCCCACAGGTCGGACCAGGGGCCCGCGTCGGTGCCGGTGGCGCGCTCGGGCGGCAGGAAGCTCGGCGAGCCCGTCACCATGCCGGTCTGGGTCAGCGAGGTGTCGCCCTCGATGGTGGCGATGCCGAAGTCGGAGAGCACCGCGCGGCCGTCGGCCTCCAGCAGGATGTTGCTGGGCTTGACGTCGCGGTGCAGGATCCCGGCCTCGTGCGCCGCGCGCAGGGCCGAGAGGACCTGTCGGCCGATGTCCGCGACCTGGCGCACCGGCAGCAGACCGACCTCGTCCAGCCCGCGGGCCCTGACCAGCTCCATGATGATCCAGGGGCGACCGTCCTGCTCCGCCACGTCGTAGATCGCCACGATGCCCCGGTGGTTGAGCCGGGCCGCGGTCCTGGCCTCGCGGGAGGTACGGGTCAGCTGGAGCTGGTGCTCGGCCGGGGAGAGGTTGGGCGGCAGGAGCACCTCCTTGACGGCGACCGAGCGATTGAGGAGGGTGTCGTAGCCCTCCCAGACGACGCCCATGCCGCCCCTGCCGAGCTCCCGCAGCAGCCGATAGCGCCCAGCGACCACCCGTTCACTGTGCGGATATGTCATCGCAAAACCCCTAGGTCCCATTCGGCGAAGGCGCAAGTTTCCCATACGCGTGCGGGCGCCACGCGACTCCTCGCGATGTGTCTTGCCACAGAAAGCCGAATGTTGTTCTACTTGGGCGGAGGGAACGGCCGCGCACAACACCAAGCGCTTGCTTGTGTTCGCCGTACCGGACTAGAGTCGATACCGCATCTGAGGAGAATATCGATGGAGCGCGTGACCAGGAAGGGCCCACTGGCCGGAGTCCGCGTGCTCGAACTGGCGGGGCTGGCTCCCGGGCCGTTCGCCGGGATGATGCTCGCCGACCATGGAGCCGAGGTGCTGCGCGTCGAGCGCGCGAGCGTCGTCGCCAAGGCGGGGGACAGCCCGCGCGCCGACGTGATGGACCGGGGCAAGAGAACGGTCGGCCTGGACCTGAAGTCCCCCGAGGGGGTGGCCGCGTTCAAGGAGCTGGCCCGCCATGCCGACGTGGTCATCGAGGTCTTCCGGCCCGGGGTCGCCGAACGCCTCGGCATCGGCCCCGACGACCTGCACGCGATCAACCCGCGCCTGGTCTACGGGCGGATGACCGGCTGGGGCCAGGACGGCCCGCTCGCGCCGACCGCCGGGCACGACATCGACTACATCGCCATCTCCGGCGTGCTGTCGATGCTCGGCCGCGAGGGCGAGCGTCCCACCCCGCCGATCAACATCCTCGGCGACTTCGCCGGGGGCGGCCTCATGCTCGCGTACGGCGTGCTGCTCGCGCTGATCGAGCGGGAGCGGACCGGCGAGGGCCGGGTGATCGACGCCGCCATGGTGGACGGCGCGGCGACATTGTTCGCGATGTTCTACCACGGCGTGCAGACCGGCTTCTGGGGCCCGCGCGGCACGAACCTGCTCGACACCGGCGCGCCGATGTACGACACCTACGAGACCGCCGACGGCGGACATCTGGCCGTCGGCCCGCTGGAACCACAGTTCTGGGCGGAGATGGTCACGCTGATGGGGCTTGAGGACCTGCCCGACCGCAATGACAGAGAGCAGTGGCCCGCGCTTCGCGAGCGGCTGGCCGAGGCCTTCCGGTCAAGGACCCGCGCCGAGTGGGAGGCGGTCTTCGACGGCTCCGACGCGTGCGTCTCCCCCGTCCTGGAGGTGGGTGAGGCCGCCGAACATCCGCACAACAAGGCCAGGGGCACCTTCGTCGAGGTCGGCGGCATCCGGCAGCCCGCCCCCGCGCCACGCCTGCTCGGGGTGGAGGAGCAGGACCTCTCCCCCGCCACCCGGCTGGCGGATCTGACCTCCTGGGGCCTGTCCGACGAGACCGCGGCAGAACTGCGCGAAGCGGGGGTGCTGGCCTGATGGACGTCTTCGAGGCTCTCTACACGACCAGGGCGATGCGCCGGGTCAAGCCGGACCCGATCCCCGAGGAGGTCCAGCGAAGCATCCTGGACGCCGCGGTCCGCGCGCCCAGCGGCGGCAACGTACAGAGCTGGCGCTTCCTGCTGGTCGACGACCTCGCGGTGAAGGAGCGGCTCGGGCCGCTCTACCGGAACGCGCTCGGACAGCTCTTCGAGGGCCACTACCGCCCGATGCGGGAGAGGGCCGAGGCCGAGGGCGACACCCGGACGCTCAACGTCCTGAACTCGGCGAAGCATCTGGCCGACCACTTCGAGGGCTATCCGCTGCTCCTGTTCGCGTTCAACCGCAACGACCCGTCCGGCGGCTCGATCTTCCCCGCGGTGTGGAACGCGCAGCTGGCCGCCCGCGCCCACGGCGTGGGCAGCGCGCTGACCAGCGTGCTCGGCCTTTTCCACGCGGAGGAGACGCTGCGGGTGCTCGGCGTGCCCGAAGGCAAGGGCTGGAGCCTGGCCGCCACGGTCACCTTCGGCTACCCGACCGGACGATGGGGCGTCGCGCCCCGCCGCCCGGTGCACGAGGTGAGCTACCGCAACCGGTGGGGCCAGGACGTGGGCTTCGAGATCCCCGAACCCCTGTGGAGGCCGGAGGACTGAACCCCGGCGGCGCGGGGCCGCCCATCCGACGACGACACGACCTCGCCCGGACGCGTTGGCGCGACCGATCGGGCGGCTCGGCACAATCACCCGATGTTCCGGAGCTGACCATGCTTGATCACGCCATTCACGCCGCGGCGGGCGCCTGCGGCCCCGCCTCCCTCCCGGGACGCCTCGAAGGACGCGGGAGGGATCTTCGATGACCGGTCCGTTCTCAGAGGTGGGCCAGGAGATCGGGCGCCGCGTCGCAGCGGCGCCCGCGTCGCCCGGTGCCGCCGGGATCGACCTGCTCGACGGTGACATGTACGCCGGTGACCCGGGACCGGTGTACGCCTGGCTGCGCGAGCACGCGCCGGTCTATCACGACGCGGAGAACGCGCTGTGGGGTGTCTCCCGGCATGCCGACATCTCGGCGATCGAGCGCGATCCGAAACTGTGGTCCAACGCGGGCGGCTACCGGCCACAGCTCCCCAGCGACCCGTCGATGATCGGGATGGACGACCCGGAGCACGCCGAACGCCGACGCCTGGTCTACCGGCGCTTCACCCCGCGCCACGTGGCGGAGCGGTACGCCGGCCGGATACGCGCCGTCGTCACCGAACTCATCGACGAGGCGCTGGAGAGGCGTGCCGTGGACGCCGTGCCCGCGCTGGCCGCGCCGCTGCCGGGCCGGATGATCGGCTGGCTGCTCGGCTTCCCCGAGGAACGCTGGCCGGAGCTGGTGCACTGGTCGGAGACGACGGTCGCGGCCGGGGGCGGCCTGCGCTATGTCACTCATGAGGCCGCCGTCGCCGCCGGGGAGTTCGCCATCGCCGTCCTGGAGCTGGCCGCCGAGCGGCGCGGCTGCCCGCGCGACGACCTGACGTCGATCTGGAGCCGGGAGGCCGGTTACGACGACGACCACCTGGCCAACGAGGCGCTGCTGCTGCTCGACGGGGGCGCCGAGACCACCAGGACCGTCATCGCCACCGCCATCGGCGCGCTGATCGACCACCCCGAGCAGTGGCGGATGCTGCGCGAGGACCCCTCGCTGATCGGGAACGCCGTCGAGGAGTTCGTCCGCTGGACCACCCCGGTCCTCAACATGTGCCGGAGCGCCACCCGCGACACGGTCCTGCACGGCCGGCGGATCCCCGCGGGCGGCCAGGTCCTGCTGATGTACGGCTCCGCCAACCGGGACCCCTCGGTCTTCACGGATCCGGACGTCTTCGATGTGACCCGTCCCGGCGGCGGCCACATCGCCTTCGGTCTCGGCACCCACTTCTGCCTGGGGGCGGCACTGGCCAGGCTGGAACTGCGGATCTTCTTCGAGGAGTTCGTCCGCCGGATCGGTTCGGCCGCCCGGGCGGACGAGCGGGGCCCGCGCATCCTGCCCAACGCCTTCGTCCGGGGGGTCACCTCCTTCCCGATCGTCCTGGAACCCCGCTGAACGCGCCCCCTCGGCGAGCGCTCCTCCCCTGCCGTCCTGAAATCCCGCTGACCCTGCCCTCCCCGGCCACCTCACCAGCGGCACGTCTGTCATAGACGTGCCGCTTTTCGTCGTAGGTGTTGCCGGGAGCCGCGCCGGGTCGCTCAGCGCATCGGGGACAGGACCGCCGCGTAGATGTCCGTCCCCCCGGGGTGGTGCACCTCCACATCGGTGGTGAAGGCCCTCGGCGGGGTTCCCCCCGACTCGGTGTGCTTCCACAGCCGCTGCCACTCCTCGGTCAGCGAGTCCGGCATCGGCCCTCTGGCCTCAAGCTTCAGCGAGGGCACCCCCGGCACCCGTACCGCCACCATGCCCTCGGGCAGCGCCGCGGCACTGCGCACGGCGACCCCGACGATCTGGGTGTAGGCGCCGTGGTGATCGCTCTCGTAGTCGGTGAGCACGGCGTAGATGTTCTCGTCGACCCGTCCCGGCACGTGCGCGAAGGCCCCGGGGGCCCCCGCCCTCGCCCACAGCGCGCGGAGCCTCCCCCGACCCGGCTCCGCCTCGTCGGCGTTGGATGTTCGTACGGCATGGCCTACTACGAGCATCTCGGGCCGATCAACCAGGATCACAACGCCTCCTCATGGGCCACCCACTTACTCACCCAAACCGGATCTTAGCCTCCGCTCCGACCTGCTGGATCCTCTTGGAGAGCACGGAAAGGGGGAACGTTCACCTCTGGCAATTCGCGGGATAAGGTGGAATAACGTGAAATTTCTTAATGAGTCGGTACCGGCCTACGACCTGACCTACAGCGACGTGTTCATGGTGCCGTCGCTCTCCTCAGTCGGCTCACGGCTCGCCGTCGATCTCTCCAGCAGGGACGGCACCGGGACCACCATCCCCATCGTGGTCGCCAACATGACGGCCGTGGCGGGAAAGCGGATGGCCGAGACCGTCGCGCGCCGGGGCGGCATCACCGTGATCCCGCAGGACATCCCGATCGACGTGGTCGCAGGCGTCGTCGACTGGGTCAAAAAGCGCGACCTGGTCCACGACACACCGCTGACGCTCACCCCGCACGACACCGTCGGCGAGGCGCTCAACCTGCTGCCCAAACGGGCCCACGGCGCGATCATCGTCGTCGACTGGGAGAACCGCCCGGTCGGCGTGGTCACCGAGGGCGACTGTTCCGGCGTGGACATGTACACGCAGCTCTCCCGGGTGATGTCCGACAACCTGCTCACCCTGCCCACCGGGCTCGACCCGCGCGAGGTCTTCGACCGCCTTCACGAGGGCCGCCACCGGCTCGCCCCGGTCGTGGACGGCGACGGCCGGCTGGTCGGCATCCTGACCAGGACCGGCGCGCTGCGCGCCACCCTGTACCAGCCCGCGGTCGACGCCTCGGGCAGGCTCCGCGTCGCCGCAGCCGTCGGCGTCAACGGCGACGTGGCCGCCAGGGCCAAGGAGATCCTCGACGCCGGGGTGGACTGCCTGGTGGTGGACACCGCCCACGGCCACCAGGAGAAGATGATCAGTGCCCTGCGGGCGGTCCGCGCGCTCGACCCCGGCGTACCCGTCGCGGCGGGCAACGTCGTCACCGCCGAGGGCGTGCGCGACCTGGTCGACGCGGGAGCCGACATCCTGAAGGTCGGCGTCGGCCCCGGGGCCATGTGCACCACCCGGATGATGACCGGTGTGGGCCGCCCGCAGTTCTCCGCCGTACTGGAGTGCTCCGCCGAGGCCCGCAGGCTGGGCCGCCACGTGTGGGCCGACGGAGGCGTCCGCCACCCCCGCGACGTGGCCCTGGCCCTGGCCGCCGGAGCGTCCAACGTGATGATCGGCTCCTGGTTCGCCGGTACCTACGAGTCGCCCGGCGACACCCGTACCGCTCCCGACGGGCGCAAGTACAAGGAGAACTTCGGGATGGCCTCGGCCCGCGCGGTGATGCTGCGCACCGCCGAGGACTCCCCCTTCGAGCGGGCCCGCAAGGCACTGTTCGAGGAGGGTATCTCCACCTCCAGGATGTACCTCGACCCGGCCATGCCCAGCGTCGAGGACCAGATCGACGCCATCGTGGCCGGCCTGCGCTCCTCGTGCACCTACGCGGGCGCCTCCACGCTGGAGGAGTTCCACGAGCGCGCGGTGATCGGTGTGCAGAGCGCGTCCGGCTACACCGAGGGCATGCCGCTCCACCAGAGTTGGTGACCCACCCGCCGGGGTGAGGCGCCGCCGTCCCCGCGGCGTCCACCCCTCCCGGGACGCCCTCGCCCGCACCGGTGGTCACCACCGGGCCCGTGCCGCGCCGCCGCCTGGACTCCCCCACCTCGCGGCAAGATGCCGATGCGGGCGCGCATCCTGTCGCCGCCACGGGGTAGTCGGACCGTCGAGTCGTCCCCCACCCCCGAAAGGCGAGCACCCATGAACGAGACGCCCACCGGCCTGGACACGCAGGTCGTGGTGGACCGGAGGGTCCTGGCAGGCTACGACAACTACCTCGCGGCGCAGCGAACCGTGGACGGGCTCTCCGACGCGGGCTTCCCCGTCGAGAACGTGGCGATCGTCGGCAGCGACCTGAAACTCGAGGAGACCGTCACCGGCAGGGTGACCAACGGCCGGGCCGCGCTCACCGGAGCGGGCAGCGGCGCGGCCTTCGGCGCCGTGGTCGGGATGTTCCTCGGACTGTTCACCTCGACCACGCTGTCGTTCATCGTGCTCGTGCTCTGGGCCGCGCTGTGGGGCGCCGTGATGGGCGCCGCGTTCGGGTTCATCAACCACGTCTTCACCCGCGGCAAGCGGGACTTCGCCTCGCGCAGCGCGATCGTCGCCGGCCGCTACGACGTGCTGGTCACGGCCTCGCACCTGGACCACGCCCGCGCCATCCTGGAGTCGTCGCTCCCCGGTCCGGCCGACACCGTCGTCGTGGAGGTCCCGCCGTCGGCCGGTATGTACGACCCCGCCGCCGCGCAGACCACCGCCCCCGGCCACGCCACCCCCGCGCAGCCGCTCACCACGGACATCCCCCCGCAGCCGACCGCTCCCGGCCTCTCCGGCCGCCCGGTCACCTCCAACCTCCCCCCGCAGCCGGTCACCCCCGGCCTCTCCGCGCAGCCGGCCACCCCGGCTCCGCCCCCGGCCGGGCCGGTCACCCCCGCCCCTGACGCTCCTGCATCGGACGCCCCCGCCGGCACGCCGCCGGGTACCGAGGACCGGCTCGCCCCGCCGCGGCCGAACGCCGCGGAGCACCCGGTCCCCTCGAAGGTGACCTCTCCCGACACCCGGCCGGCCGCGCCGGAACCACCCCGCTCCTGAGGCACACCCGGTACGTCCCGGGCACCCGGGACGTACCGGAGACAGGCCGCCGAGAGCCCGGGGCCGTTCAGCCCTTGACGCTGCCGGCGAGCAGGCCACGGACGAAGTAGCGCTGCATCGACAGGAAGACGATCAGCGGGATGACCAGCGAGACGAACGCGCCCGAGGTCAGGCGTTGCCACTCGTTGCCCTTGGTACCGGCCATCTGCGCCAGGCGTACGGTCATCGGCGCGCTGTCCGGAGTGCCGCCGGCGAAGATCAGGGCCACCAGCAGGTCGTTCCAGACCCAGAGGAACTGGAAGATGGCGAAGGTCGCCAGCGCGGGCCCGACCAGCGGCAGCACGATCGTGCGCAGCACCTTCCCGTGGCTGGCCCCGTCCACCCTGGCCGCCTCCATGAGCTCGCCGGGGAGCTCGGACATGAAGTTGTGCAGCAGGAAGACGCCCAGCGGCAGCGCGAAGCAGGTGTGCGCGAACCAGACCTGGACGAAGCGGGCCGGCCCCTCCAGGTCCCAGGCCGGCAGCAGCTGGACGCCGAAGACGGCCACGCCCTCGGAGAAGAACGACAGCAGCGGTACGAGCGACATCTGCAGCGGCACGATCTGCAGCGCGAAGATGCCGATGTAGATCCACTCACGCCCGCGGAACGGCAGCCAGGCCAGCGCGTACGCCGCGAAGGTGGCCAGCGCCAGCGGGAAGAGCACCGACGGGATCGTGATGACCACCGAGTTGATCAGGAAGCTCATCATCTGGCCGGACGACGAGGAGGTACCGAACAGGACCTGCTGGTAGTTCTCCAGCGTGAGCTGCGGATCGGAGAAGAACGTCCACCAGCCGGTGGTCTTGATCTGGTCCTCCGGGCGCAGCGAGGAGAGCAGCAGGCCGAAGGTCGGGGTGGTCCACAGGACGGCGATGACGATCGCGACGGCACTGGCGGCCCGGCCGCTCAACCGCCGCCGTACGCGTTGCGGCGCGTTCTCCACCCGGGTCCGCACCGCGGTCTGGGTCAACGTGGCCACGTGGCCTCCTCCGTCCGGGGCGTGCTCGCGCAGCCTGATCGCCCGGTCACCTCAGGGCCTCCCTGCGCTGGCGGATCTGGTAGATCACGATCGGGGTGACCAGTACGAACAGGAAGACCGCGAGGGCCGCGCCCTTGCCCGTCTCGCCGTACCTGAAGGCCTGGTTGTACATCTCGTTGGCGATGACGCTGGTGTCGAACTGGCCGCCGGTCATGGTGCGGACGATGTCGAACAGCTTGAGCGTGCCGATCGACTGGGTGACCGCCACGACGACGATGGCCGAGCGGATGGAGGGCAGCGTCACCCTGAAGAACATCTGCAGCGGGGTGGCCCCGTCCAGCTTGGCGGCCTCGACGATCTCGGCGGGGATGCCCTTGATGGCCGCCGAGAGCACCACGGTGGCGAAGCCCGCCTGGATCCAGACCATGACCACGATCAGGAAGAGCGTGTTGATCGGCGGTTCCTGGAGCCACTGCTGCGGCTCGCCGCCGAAGGCGACCACGAGCTGGTTGAGCAGGCCGATCTGGTCCTGCTCCTCGGAACGGTAGGCGTAGACGAAGCGCCAGATGATGCCCGCGCCGACGAAGGAGATCGCCATCGGCAGGAAGACCAGCGACTTGGCGAGCGCCTCGAAGCGGGTGCGGTCCACCAGGACGGCGTAGACCAGACCGACCGAGGTCACGAGCAGCGGGACGAGCAGCACCCAGATCAGGGTGTTGCGCAGTACGGTCACCGCTTCCGGCTGGGTGAACATCCAGCCGTAGTTGTCCATGCCGACCCACTGCTGGCCGTCACCGCTCATGAACGACAGCAGGGTGGTCCGCACGGCCGGGATGACCAGGCCGATGATGAGCAGCAGGAGTGCGGGCAGCAGCAGGATGGTGGCGTGGGTCCAGGCGCGCCGGCGCATCGGGGCGCGGTCGACCAGCACCAGTATCACCGCGACCACCACCAGGAACGCGGCGACGCCGATCAGCAGTTGGACGAGTTTGGGCAGTTCGGCGGCGAAGTCGAAGTCCATCGGAGGATCTCCCGGGAGGATCGGGCCGGGGGGACGACGGTCCGGTCCCGCGGGCCGCGGGACCGGACCTATCGAGTTATGTCAGGACTTGGGCCAGGAGGCCTCGATGTAGTCGAGGACCGTCTTGGTGTCCTTGCCGTTGATCCAGTCGGTCATGCCCTTCCAGAACGTGCCCGCGCCCACCGCGGCCGGCATCAGGTCCGAGCCGTCGAAGCGGAAGATCGTGCTCGGGTCCTGCAGCATCTCCATGGAGAGCTTGTCGATCGGGTTCTGGGCGTTGGCCGGGTCGACGCCCTTGCGGGCGGTGACGTAGGTGCCCAGCTTCATGCGGGCGGTGGGGAACTCGGCCGAGGCCAGGTAGGCCTGGACCGCCTGGACCTCGGGACGGTCGGCGAAGGCCGCCACGAACTCGCCCGCGCCGAGCACCGGCTTCTTGGCCGGGTCGTTGCCCGGCAGGTAGAAGGCGAACACGTCGCCGTCCTCGGCGACCTTGGTGCCCTCGGGCCAGAAGTTGGCGTAGAAGGACGCCTGGCGGTGCAGGGCGCACTTGCCCTGGGTGATCGGGACGCCGCCCTCCTGGAAGGCGGTGCTGGCGATCGACTTGACCGGGCCGTAGCCGCCGTTGACGAACTTGTCGTTCTTGAGGATCGCACCGACCTTGTCCACCGCCGCGACGACCTTGGGGTCGTTGAAGGCCAGCTTGTGGGCCACCCAGTCGTCGTACCCCTCGGGGCCGATCTCCCGGAGCAGGATGTCCTCGATCCAGTCGGTGGCCGGCCAGCCGGTCGCGTCACCGGACTCGATGCCCGCGCACCACGGCTTGACGCCGGTGCCGGCGATCGTGGTGCTGAGCGTCATGAGCTCGTCCCAGGTCTTGGGGACGGCCCAGCCCTTCTCGGTGAACATCTTCGGCGAGTACCACACGAAGGACTTCACGCTGGCGCCCAGCGGGGCGCCGTAGAAGGTGCCGTCGACCGTGGCGTACTTGGCCCAGTCCTCCGACCAGCCCTCGGCGGTGAGTTTCTTGACCTCCTCGGAGGCGGGCTTGAGCTTGCCGGCCTTGGCGAAGCGCTCCAGGAGGCCCGGCTGGGGGAAGAAGGCGATGTCGGGGGGGTTGCCGCCGTCCGCGCGGACCTGGATCTGGGCCTCGAACTCGCCGGTGCCCTCGTAGGTGATCTTCATTCCGGTGCACGTGGCGAACGGCTTCCACGCCTGTTCGAAGAGGTCGGCCTCCACGTCGCGGATCGGCGAGTAGATGCTGACGGTCTTGCCCTCGTGCTTGCCGTACTGGCTGAAGGCGGCGCATTCGGGGGACGTGCTGCTGCCGCCGCCCGCCGATGGCTTGGCCTCCGTGGATCCGCATGCGGTGGCGACCAGCGCCAGCCCTATGGTGCCCGCCACCAGGACGGCACGATTGGGCCGAGAGAGGAGCGACATGGACCTTCCTCCATATGTACATTGCCGGGGAGTGAGAGAGCGCTCTCTGGAAGAATTGTCCGCACACCACACAATGTCAAGAACTGTGATATTACGGTTACAGTCTCATTTTTCTTGACACGATCCGTGCGATACCGTGATGCTCGTGAGAGCGCTCTCACGAAACAGCCACACAGAATGGGACGGTGAGGACATGACCATGTCCGCCGAAAAGTCCTACGACCTTCGGGACTCCGGCGTGCTGAGGTTTCCCGAGGGCTTCGTCTGGGGTGCCGCGACCGCGGCCTACCAGATCGAGGGCGCCGCCCGGGACGACGGCAGGGGGCCCTCGATCTGGGACACCTTCTCCCGGACCCCTGGCAAGGTCTACTCGGGCCACACCGGTGACGTCGCGTGCGACCACTACCACCGCTATCCCGAGGACGTCGCCATCATGCGCGACCTCGGCCTCGCGGCCTACCGCTTCTCCATCTCCTGGCCCCGCCTGCAGCCCGACGGCTCGGGCCCGGTGAACCCGCGCGGTCTGGACTTCTACGACCGCCTCGTCGACGAACTCCTCGGCGCGGGCATCACCCCGATCGTGACGCTCTACCACTGGGACCTGCCGCAGACCCTGGAGGATCTCGGCGGCTGGACCAACAGGGAGACCGCCGCGCACTTCGCCGACTACGCCGCGATCGCGCACGGCCGGCTGGGTGACCGGGTCGAGACCTGGACCACCCTGAACGAGCCCTGGTGCTCGGCCTTCCTCGGGTACGCCTCGGGCATCCACGCCCCCGGCCTCGCCGAGCCCGCGCTGGGCTTCGCCGCCACCCACCACCTGCTGCTCGGCCACGGCCTGGCCGTCCAGGCACTGCGCGCCTCCGGCGCCACCAAGGTCGGCATCACGCTCAACCTCGCCCCCGTGCTCGGCGACGACGTCGCGGCTACCGAGCTTGTCGACGGCCTGCAGAACCGGATCTTCCTGGACCCGGTGCTCCGCGGCGAGTATCCCGCCGACGTCGTGGAGCGGGCCCGCCGTTTCACCGACTGGTCCTTCGTGCGGGACGGGGACCTGGAGACCATCAGCCGGCCGATCGACCTGCTGGGCGTGAACTACTACCACCCGCAGACCGTGGCCGCCCGCACCGGTGAGCCCGCCAACCCCGTCTACCCGGGCAGCGAGGGCATCGCCTTCGGTCTCGCCGACGCGCCGAAGACCGCGATGGGCTGGCCGGTCCAGCCGTTCGGCCTGACCGATCTGCTCCTGCGGCTCTCGCGCGACTATCCGGGCACCCCACTGATCATCACCGAGAACGGCGCCGCCTACGACGACGTCGTCGAGGACGGCGAGGTGCACGACGTCGGCCGCCTCTCCTATCTCGACGGGCACCTGCGCGCGGCGCACGCGGCCATCGAGGGTGGTGCGGACCTACGCGGTTACCTCGTCTGGTCCCTGCTGGACAACTTCGAGTGGGCCGAAGGGTACCGCAAACGCTTTGGCGTCGTACACGTCGATTACGGAACCCAACGCCGTACCCCCAAGGACAGCGCCCTGTGGTACAGCAAGGTAGTACGCCGGAACGGACTGTGAGGGCCCGACCAACCCTGGAGAAGGTGGCCGCCCGGGCCGGTGTGTCCCGGGCGACCGCCTCCCGCGTGGTCAACGGCTCCACGCGCGTGGCGCCGGAGATACGCGAGGCGGTCAACCGCGCCGTGGACGAACTGGGCTACGTGCCCAACCAGGCGGCGCGGAGCCTGGTCACCCAGCGGGCCGACTCGATCGCCCTCGTCTTCCCCGAACCGGCGACCCGGGTCTTCTCCGAGGACCCCACCTTCTCCGGGATCATCCGGGGGGTCAGCATGGAGATCGAGGAGGCCGACAAGCAGCTCGTGCTGATGCTCACCGGCCTGGCCGGCGGCTACCAGCGGGTCGAGCGCTACGCCACCAACGGCCACGTGGACGGCGTGATCATCGCCTCGATGCACGGAACCGACCCGCTGCCCGGCGTCCTCGCCAGGCGCGGCGTGCCGGTGGTGTGCAGCGGCCGGCCCAGCGTGCCCAGCAGCCTGCCGTACGTGGACATGGACAACGTCGGCGGTGCCGAGCGCGCGGTGCGGCACCTGGTCGAGCAGGGGCGCCGCCGGATCGCCACCATCGCGGGACCGCAGGACATGATCGCCGGGATCGACCGGCTCAACGGCTACCGCGCCGTGCTGCGTGACTCCGACCGCCGCTCCA
This sequence comes from Streptosporangium sp. NPDC049644, assembly GCF_040675205.1. NCBI lineage: Bacteria > Bacillati > Actinomycetota > Actinomycetes > Streptosporangiales > Streptosporangiaceae > Streptosporangium > Streptosporangium sp. NPDC049644. The sequence goes on from NZ_JBFAOJ010000121.1 coordinate 18,011, forward strand.
TCGTCGCGGTCGGCGACTTCACCCGCGAGTCGGGTACGTCGGCGATGCGGCAGCTGCTCGCCGACGACCCGGAGCTCGACGCGGTGTTCGTGGCCAACGACCTGATGGCACTGGGCGCGCTCACGGCCCTGCGCCAGGCGGGGCGGCAGGTCCCCGGCGACGTCGCGGTGGTCGGCTTCGACGACATCCCCGCCGCGTCCTACACCGAACCCCCGCTGACCACGGTCAGGCAGCCGACCGTCGAGATGGGGCGGAGGCTCGCCCGCATGGTGCTCGACCTGGAGGAGAAGGCACAGGTGATGCTCCCCACCGAACTGGTCGTCCGGGGGTCTACGACGACGCCCTGACGACCAGCTCGGTGGCGACGATCACGGTCTCGGCGGGCCCCCCGTCGAGGAGGCCGAGCAGGAGGCGGACCATGGCCGCGGCCTGCTCGGCGTGCGGGGTGTGGATGGTCGTGAGCGGCGGGTCGGTGTAGCGGGCGGCCTCTATGTCGTCGTAACCGACGATCGCGACGTCCCCGGGGATCTGCCGCCCCGCCTGGCGGAGTGCGTGCATGGCGCCGATCGCCATCAGGTCGTTGGCGGCGAAGACCGCGTCGAGCTCCGGGTCGTCGGCGAGCAGCTGCCGCATCGCGACCGCCCCGGACTCCCGGGTGAAGTCGCCGACCGCGATGATGGAGCGGCGGTCGGAGTCGCGGAGCACCTCGCGGTACCCGGCCAGCCGGTCCTGGCCTCCGATCATGTCCAGCGGTCCCGCGATGGTGGCGATGCGCCGCCTGCCCTGCTCCAGCAGGTGCCGCACGGCGGTGGCCGCGCCGGCGACGTTGTCGTTGTCGACGTACGGCATCGCGACCGGCACGGCCGGCCTGCCGTAGGAGACGACCGGGACGCGCAGCCGGGTGAGCGCGACCGGCAGCGGGTCGGCGCCGTGGCTCGACACAAGCATGACGCCGTCGACGTGACCGCCGGCTATGTAGTTCTCCACCCGGGCGTGGCTCTCCGGCGACCCGGCCAGCAGCAGCACGACCTGCTTGTTGACGGCCTCCAGCTCCAGGCTGGCCGAGCGGATGACCGTGGAGAACATCGGGTCGTCGGAGAACACCCGGTTCGGCGACTCCGAGACGACCAGCGCGACCGAGTTGGTCCGCTGGGTCGCCAGGTTCCTCGCCGCCCCGTTGGGCACGTAGCCGAGCTCGTTCACCGCGCGCATGACCAGTTCTCGGATGTCGGCGGTGACCGTGGTCTGGCCGTTCACCACCCGGGAGACTGTCGACCGGGAGACCCCGGCACGGGCGGCGACCGCCTCCAGGGTGGGTCGTTTCATGTGTTCCCCTACAGTCCGTTGCGCGCGATGACCTCGCGATACCAGAGCGCGCTGTCCTTGAGCAGGCGCCGCTGGGTGGCGAAGTCGACATGTACGATCCCGAACCTCCGCCGGTACCCCTCGGCCCATTCGAAATTATCCAGCAGGGACCAGAGCAGGTAACCACGCACGTCCGCCCCGTCCGCGATCGCGGCGTGCACGGCGCGCAGGTGGCCGTCCAGATAGTCGGTCCTGCGCGCGTCGTGGACGCGGCCGTCCTCCACGGCGTCGTCGAATGCCGCGCCGTTCTCGGTGATGATCAGGCCGACCTCCGGGTAGTCGTCGGAGAGCCGCACCAGCAGGCGGGAGAGCCCGTTCGGCACGACCGGCCAGCCCATCGCGGTGGCCGGCACGCCGTCCACCGGGCAGAACCTGATGTCCTCGCTGCCCGGCCACGCCGCGTCGGCCGCCCGTCCCGGACCCGACTCCACCACGCATGGGTTGTAGTAGTTGATCCCCAGCAGGTCGATCGGCTGGTTGATGATCGCCAGGTCGCCGTCCCGGATGTGCTCGACGCCCCCGTTGCGCCCGACGATGTCGAGGAACTCGGCGGGATACTCCCCGCGCACCGCAGGGTCGATGAACTGCCTGGTCAGCAGGGTGTCGATCCGGCCGACCGCCTCCGCGTCCGCCTCCGAGGGCGCGGCCCCCGGATCGGCCACCTGAGCCGGGGTGATCACCGGCGACAGGTTGAGGACCAGCGAGATCTCTCGTGCGCCCGCCTCGCGGAGCGCCCGTGCCGCCAGCCCGTGTGCCAGCAGCATGTGGTGGGCCGCGCGGAAGGCCGCCGCGGGGTCGGTCCTGCCGGGCGCGTGCACCCCGTTGCCGTAGCCGAGGAAGGCCGCCACCCACGGCTCGTTGAGGGTCGTCCAGTTGTGGACGCGATCCCCCAGCCGCGCGTACACGGCCGCCGCGTACTCGGCGAACCGGTAGGCGGTGTCGCGCTCGGGCCACCCCCCCGCGTCCTCCAGCGCCTGCGGAAGATCCCAGTGGTAGAGGGTGACGTACGGCGTGATGCCCGCTTCCAGCAGCCGGTCCACCAGGCGGCTGTAGAAGTCCAGGCCCCGCGCGTTGACAGCGCCGCTCCCGTGCGGCTGGACCCTGGGCCAGGCCACCGAGAACCGGTACGCCGCCAGGCCCAGCTCGCTCATCAGCGAGACGTCGTCGGCGTGACGGAAGTAGTGGTCGCACGCCACGTCGCCGGTGTCGCCCCCGGCGACCTTGCCCGGGGTGCGCGAGAAGGTGTCCCAGATCGAGGGCCCGCGGCCGTCCTCCTGCGCCGCCCCCTCGATCTGGTAGGACGCGGTGGCCGCGCCCCAGACGAAACCGGTGGGGAAGTCCGCACGCCCCTCCGTAAGGGTGGCCCCCCGAGTGCCGACGACGGTCATCCTTTCACCGCTCCCTGCATGATTCCTCCGATGATCTGTTTACCGAGAAGAGCGAACACCAGCATCAGCGGCAGGGTGCCGAGCGTGGTGCCCGCCAGGCCGAGCACGTAGTCGTTGACGTATCCACTGGCCAGCGTGGACAGGGCGACCTGCACCGTCGGATCCTCCGGGGTCAGCACGACCAGCGGCCAGAAGTAGTCGTTCCAGACGGACATGAAGGTGAGCATGCCCAGCACCGCCGCCGCCGGGCGGGCGGCCGGAAGCACGACGTGCCAGAACAGGCCCCAGGTGCTGCAGCCGTCGACCCGGCCTGCCTCGAGCAGTTCGGTCGGCAGTGCCCGGGACAGGTACTGGGTCATGAAGAACACGCCGAACGCGTTGACGAGCGCGGGCACGATCAGCGCGTACATGGTGCCGGTCCACTCCAGCTTCACCATCAGCATGTACAGCGGGATGATGCCGAGCTGGGTCGGCACCATCATGGTCGCCACGGTGAGCAGGAGCAGGGCGTTATGGCCGCGGAAGCGCAGCTTGGCGAAGGCGAACCCGGCCAGCGTGGAGAAGAACATCACCGCGATCGCGACGGAGCCGGAGACCAGGACGGAGTTGACCATCGCCAGGGCGAAGGGGACGGTGTCGAAGACGCGGGCGACGTTGGCGAAGAAGTTGCCGCCGGGCAGCAGCGGCGGCGGGACGTCGGCCAGGGCCGCGTTGTCGCGGGAGGCCACCACGATGCTGTAGTAGAGCGGCAGCATGGAGAAGAACGCCACCGCCGCCAGCGTGAGATAGGTGAGCCTGCGGGCGGCCTCGGAGCGCCGGGTTCCGGAGACGGCGGTGCGGGCGCTCACGTCAGCCCTCCCTTCGCGCGGCGGGTGATCAGGTAGTTGACGCCGGCGACCAGGACGATGAAGACGAACATCATCCAGGAGATGGCCGAGGCGTAGCCGAAGTCGAGCTTGGTGAAGTTCTCGTAGATGAACAGCGAGAGCGTCTGGTACTGCCGGTCCGCCCCTCCGGTGATCATGTAGGAGCCGAACAGCAGCGGCTCGGCGAGGATCTGCATGGCGCCGATCGTCGAGGTGATGACGACGAAGACGATCGTGGGCCTGATCATCGGGACGGTGATCCTGCGGAGCTGGGTCATGTCGCTCGCGCCGTCGAGGGTGGCCGCCTCGTACAGCTCACGCGGCACGGCCTGCATGGCCGCCAGGAAGATCAGCGCGTTGTAGCCCGTCCACCGCCACATGATCATGATGGAGATGGCGACGTGGGAGCTCAGCACGCCCTCGTTCCAGGCGACACCGTCGACGCCGAACAGCGACAGCATCCAGTTGATCATGCCGAAGTCGCGGCCGAAGAGCTGGCTGAAGATGACCACCACCGCGACCACGCTGGTCACGTTGGGCAGCAGCAGCGTGATGCGGAAGAAGGTCTGCGCCCGCAACGGCCGGTTCAGCAGGTGGGCCAGCCAGATGGCCAGCAGCAGTTGCGGAACCGTGGACAGCACCCCGATGGACAGGGTGTTGAAGGTGGCGTTCCAGAAGTAGTCGTCGGCGAGCAGCGTCCTGAAGTTCTCCAGGCCGACGAAGGGCTGCTCGTCCCGGAGCAGCGTCCACTCGTGCAGGCTCACCCAGGCGGTGTAGGCCAGGGGGAACAGCCCGAAGGCGGAGAACAGCAGGAAGAACGGGGCCACGTACGCGTACGGCGAGCCTTTGACGTCGAGTTGGTGGACCAGGTGGCGCTGGAGGCGGCGGCGAGGCCCCGTCGGCTTGCCCGCCGGGACAGCCGCCAGGCGATCGGGTGCCCGAGTGGCCATGGCAGCTCCTTTCGATGATTCGCTGGGGAAGAGCGGCGTACGGCTCATGTGGACGGCAGGCAGGTGGCCGACCGGTGCGAGACCAGTCGGCCGAAGGGGCGGCTACTTGATCCTGCCGACGTCCTCGATCGCCTGCTTCCAGGCCTCCTCGGGGTTCTGCTTGCCCTGGTCGACCCGCTGGAGACCGTCGCCGATCGCCTTCAGGACGTCACCGGCCTTGGGACCGACGGGCTGCGGCTTGAGCGCCTTGGCGGCATCGGTGAAGATCTTGCCGATCGGCGCGTTGCCGAAGTACGGGTTGACGTACTCGGACACCGCCGGGTCGTCGTACAGGGCGGGCAGCGAGGGCAGCGCACTGGCCTCCTTGAAGAGCTTGATCTGGCTTTCCTTGCTGGTCAGCAGGTTGATCAGCTCCGCCGCCTCCTTGGGGTGCTCGCCCTGCTTGGGCAGCACCAGGTGGGTGCCGCCCTGGTTGCCGCCGCCACCGGGCACCGCGGCGATGTCCCAGGTGCCCTCACCGGGCTTCTGGTCCTTGATCGTGCCGGTCTTCCAGGCCGGGCAGACCATGGTGGCGAAGGTGCCCTTGGCGATTCCGGTGTTCCACGGCGGTGAGAAGGCCGCGAGGTTGGCGGAGAGACCGTTGTCGATCATCTTCACGCCCGTGTCGAACGCCTTGCGCACTTCGGGGTTGGTGGCGGCGACGATGTTGTACTGGGCGTCATAGAACCCGACGGGGGCCTGCTCGACCATGGCACGGAAGTGCTCTCCAGGGCCGTCGGTGAACTTGGCGCCCTCCACCTTGGCCGCGACGAACTTCTTGCCCGTCTCGACGTAGGCGTCCCACGTGGGCCAGAGCGCCGACACCTCGTCGCGGCCCGTGGGCAGGCCGGCCTTCTTGAACAGGTCGGGGCGGTAACACATGGCCAGGCCGCCGACGTCGGTGCCCAGCCCGATGAGCGAGGAACCGTCGTTGGAGACGCCCAGGTTCCACTTCCAGTCGAGGTACTCGCTCTGGCGCGAGTCCAGACCGTACTCCTTGAGGTTGTGGAACTTGTCGGGCACGGGGGTGAAGGCACCGATGTAGCCGCCCTCGACCGCGACCACGTCCGCGGCACCCGCGCCGGTGGTGAGCTGCGTGATGAGGTTGGTGTGGTGGTCGTTGAACTGCGCGCGGCGCTCCACGATCTCCACGTTGGGGTGGGTCTTCTTGAACTCCTCGTACAACGGCGCGAAGTGGAAGTCGCTGAACAGTCCGACGGTCAGCTTGATCTTCTCGGCCGGCCGGGAGGCCGCCCCACCGTCTGCGGTGGTACCGCCGCTGTCGCCGCCGCCGCAGGCGGTGAGGCCCAGGGCCAGGGCGGAGACGGCGACCATCGGGGCGAGGAACCGGTGGCGTGACTTACGCATGGAACCCTCCCAGGGTCCTCATAAATGATCATGGAGAGAGCGCTCCCTGAGCAGATTGACGCCAACGGGGTTGCCTGTCAACGGCCCCTTCGAATGCCGACCCGAGCCCTGAAGTCGGCTTTTCTCGAAAAGCACCCTCCCGGACTCCGAGGCGTTTTCCCAGGTCAAACATGTTTAAGAGTTAGATTTAGCGATGGATGGAGCGCTCCCACAAAGAAAGGTCACATTAAGGTCGCGTTTCCATCGTGTTCCGCGATGCCGCTCCAGACCCTTGACACTCCTCGCGGGCCGGGTCACTCTCTCAACCAGAGAGCGCTCCCCAACGACTCTCGACAGGGCTCCACCCGTCGCCGGCCACCCGCGGCGTGGATGCCGCCGACCGTGGACCAGATGGACCAGGTGGCCCGACGACTCGTCCCGCCATGCCCACGCGCGCCGTTACTCCGGTGGTGAATCCCGTGCGCCTTGTCTCCACGGTCCCTCCCCGAAGGACGACGCGGGAGCCATCCCGCCCCCGTGGCTCTCGTGGCGGCGCCGGACCCCGTAGAGTCGTCCGGCCGGTCGGAAATCGACCGGCGCGTATCCAACCAAGGAGAACCACGTGGCACTGGAGAAGCCGGAGATCGACTTTCCGGAAGGCGCCCCGCCCTCGGAACTGGAGATCGTCGACATCGTCGTAGGGGACGGCCCGGAGGCCAAGCCGGGGCACCAGGTCACCGTGCACTACGTCGGCGTGGCCTTCTCGACGGGCGAGGAGTTCGACGCGTCGTGGAACCGCGGCGACGCCTTCCAGTTCCCGCTGGGCGGGGGCCGGGTCATCGCGGGCTGGGACCAGGGCGTCGCGGGCATGAAGGTCGGCGGCCGTCGCCGTCTCACCATCCCGCCGCACCTCGGCTACGGCAACGCCGGTGCGGGTAACCGCATCAAGCCGGGCGAGACGCTCATCTTCGTCGTGGACCTGCTCGGCGTGAGCTGACGCCCGGGAGGCGGAACGGCACCGGCGGGCGGGCCGCCCTTGTCACCGACGTTCTTCGGTGACAAGATAGCCGTCGTCCTCGTCCCACCAGATCTCCGGCAGGTTGATCACGAAGGTGCCCTCACCAAGGCGGATCTTGTCCAGGCCGTCCCACCAATA
>NZ_JBFAOJ010000122.1:0-24207 GCF_040675205.1 Streptosporangium sp. NPDC049644
CGGCGCCAGCAGGTCATGCCCGAACCGAACCCGAGTTCCTGCGGCAGGAACTCCCACGGGAGCGCGGTGTAGAGCACGAACAAAATCCCGCACAATGCCTTGCGGTCATCGAGCCGCCTACGCCCTGGGTACCGGTAGCGGCGCTCCACCTTCGGCAGCAACGGCTCGATCCGCTCCCACAGCTCATCCGAGACGATCCAGGGCAGCTGCTCACCCTTCCTCATACCAGGTACAACAATCGATGACCTGCAAAGATGCCGCTCAGATTATTCTGTTAGGGCTTCTAATTGCCGCCGGTCGACGTCTGGCGTCGTTATCCAGTGCCGAACACGCAGGTCGCGGAGATCGAAAACGAATTGGGCAACGGAGTCCTGAAGGCCGGAGCACTGGCCCGCATTCTGGTAGCGCAACCGCACGTCGTCTCCCGCTCTTCGAGTTCCGGGCACCGTCATGCGCGCCCTGGGCTTCCGCACCGCGTCAGACGTCAGCGGCGGCCCGCGTGCGGCGAGAGGCGTAGCGGTCGCTCGGTACCGCGCGTATCACCGCCATCCACCATCACCGCAGTCACTGCGGATCCACGTACTTTTTCCGGAGACAGAAAACCGTATGCCCATGTCTTTCCACCAATCGGTCATCGAGGAGTTCCGCGCCAACGGAGGGAAGGTCGGTGGCCCCTTCGAAGGCGGGGATCTCCTGCTGCTGACGACCACCGGCGCGAAGTCGGGGACGGAGCGGACCACTCCTCTCGGCTACGTCCGCCACGGCGATTCGCTGCTGATCGTCGGTTCCAACCTCGGTGCCCCCTCCCACCCCGGCTGATACCACAACCTGCTCGCCCATCCCGTGGTACGGGTGGAGGTCGGCACCGAGACCTTCGAGGCACTCGCGGTTCCCGCCGAAGGGGCGCGACGCGAGGAACTGTTCGGGCATGTCGTACGGGCGGCGCCCGGATACGACGACTACCAGGTCCAGGCCACCCGGCCCCTGCCTGTCGTGGTGCTGGAGCATGCCGGCAGCACCGCCTGACGGAGCGTCGGGGAGGGCGTGTCGTGAGCGCTCGGCCGGTTCAGGCCAGCAGCCGTTTCGCCTCTCCCCGGTTCTGGGCCAGTTCGCGCACCGCGCTGCCCACTCCTGCCAGCACCGCCGTACGCTCGGCGGGGTTGTGCCGCAGCGCGCGCACGGCCGCGCGGGCCAGGCCGTTCACGGCCAGGGTCTCCCGCGGATCCCGTATCCGGGAGTACACCTCCAACAGGCCGCGCACTCCTCTCGGCCCCCCGATCAGCGCCCGCAGCAGTTCGAACTGCACGTGCGCCAGACCGTCACCCCGCCCGAGCAGGTTCGTCCAGTGGTAGGTGTGCACGCACTGCTCGTCCCGCTTCCGCTCCCAGGCCCGCGTCGCCCGGTCGAGCGCGACCGGGTCGTCCAGGACAGCGGCGGTCTCGCCCAGGAGCCGCCCGAATCGTACGGCGTCACGGATGCCCTGCGCCGTGACCGGGTCCTTGAAGTGCCCCGCGTCTCCGACCAGGACCCAGCCCGGCCCTGACGAGCGGCGGAAGTAGGACGGGTGCTCCGCGGAGCTGACGATCTTCGTAGCCCGGGTGCAGCCCTCCAGGCGCGCGGCCAGCCCCGGCACCAACCCGACGGTCCGGTCGAACTCCGCCTCCAGGTTGCCCCGGAAGTCGGCGACCCGCTCCACCGGCGGCATCAGCAGCACCATCGCCAGTCCCCCGTCGCACGGGAAGGCGTTGCCCAGCTCGTAGCCCGTCAGCCACATCGCGGCGGTGGATCGCCACTCGTCGCGAGGGTCCTCGTAGTAGGCGTAGTAGCAGGCCCTGCCGTTGGCGTGGGTGATGCGTGGGTGTTCGGCCCCGACCAGGCGCGCGACGGTCGAGCGGCGGCCGTCCGCGCCGACGACCAGGTGGGCGCGGATCTCGTACTCCTGGCCCTTGGGGTCGCGGACCCGTACACCGACGGCCCGGTCCCTCTCCCAGAGCAGGTCGATGACGCGGTGCCCCTCCCGGATCTCCGCTCCGCTCTCGCGGGCCGTCTCGACGAGGGCCGTGTCCAGGGCGGCGCGCCGGGCGCACATCCCGTAGTCGATCCCGTCAACGGGGGTGTAGCCGCCCCCCGCGTCGAGGCCCGGGCCGCCGACGTGCGCGCGGGAGAGCCGGGGGGCGCCGGCCTTCTCGACGCGTTCCAGGGCACCGACCCGGGCCAACTCGGCGACGCCGCCGGCGAAGAGCAGGTGAGTGGAGACGGTCGTGCTGGGGAAGCGCGCCGGATCCACCGCGATCACCCGGCGCCCCTGCCTGGCCAGTGCCGTCGCGGCCGCGGATCCCGCGCAGCGCGCTCCGGCGATGACGACATCGGCGTGTTCGCTCATCGGACCTCCCGCAGACAGTCCGTCATAACCGACGAGGATGTCGGTTATGGGAACAGTAAGTCAGCACTGACCGACGAGTCAACGCCCCGCCGGAGGTAGTCTGCGGGACGTGGAGACCGAGGAACCGAAAAAGCGCATGCGGGGATCAGTTCGGCGCGCGCATATCACCGAGGCGGCCCTGACCGTCTTCGCGGCCCGGGGCTACCACGCCACCGCGATGGAGGAGATCGCGACGGCGGCAGGGGTGACCCGCTCGGTCCTGTACGACCACTTCCCGTCCAAGCGGGTCTTGCTGATCACGGTTCTGCAGGAGCAGAACGCGCTGCTGGTGGAGCACATCGGTGCCCGCATCACCGGATCTGGATCCCCCGGCCAGCGACTGCGCGCCACCCTGGACGCGTACTTCAGCTTCGCCGAGCACCGCCCCATGGCCCGCCGCCTGCTGTTCGACCACACCGACGAGAACGACCCCGAGATCAAGGCGGTCCGCTGGGGCATCCGGGAGACCCGGACGCGGGCGGTCGCCGTGATGCTCGCGCGCGACCTGAGCCGTCTCGGATTCGACGCGGAGACCGAGATCGCCCAGGCGGTGGTCGAGTTGCTGCTCTCCAGCACGGACGGCCTGGCCCAGTGGTGGGCGCGGCATCCGTCGGTGCCACGCGAGGAACTGGTCAACGCGGCCATGCGCGTCCTGTGGAACGGGCTGTCCCAGGTGACCGAGCCCGATCCTCGCTAGCGCCCCTGTTTCGCTTTGCGCACATTTCAGTCTTGACAGACGTTGGCAGTGCGTTCATTGTTCCGCCTAGCTGAACCAACAGAGGTGTCGGTTAGCTTGGAGGATCGATGGAAGAGCAAGAAAGCCGAGACGGCAGTCGAGGCACACTCGGCCGGCGTCGGTTCGTCACGGGCGCGATGGCCGCCGCGGCCGCCGCGACGGTCGGGCCACTGGTGGGCGCGCCGGGAGCCAGGGCGGCCGCCCCCTCCTTGCTGACCGCGTCGGTCACGGGCAAGCGAGTAGCGATCTTCGGCGCCGGGATGGGCGGACTGAGCGCCGCCCAGGAGTTGGCCGAGCGCGGTTTCCAGGTCACCGTCTATGAGCGCAAGTCCCTCGGCGGCAAATCCAGGAGCATCCCGGTGCCGGGGACCGCCGCGGGCGGGCGCCGGAATCTGCCCGGTGAGCACGGCTTCCGCTTCTTCCCCGGCTTCTACCAGAATCTCCCCGACACGATGAGCCGCATCCCGTTCGGCAACGGCAACACCAGGGACAGCCTCGTCAACGCGCAACTGGAGGTGATCGCCTACAAGGGCCAGCAGCTCCGCATCCCGGTGCCCGGCAGCCTCGGTGGAGTGCTCACCCCGGATTCGCTCAGGGACTACCTGATGACCGCCCTCAGCGCCGTCAGAACGGTCCCGCTGCTGCAGATCGAGTTCTTCGTCTCCAAGATCATCGCGTTCGCCACCAGCGGCCCCCGACGGCGCCTGGGCCAGTGGGAGAACATGGCGTTCTCCGACTTCATCAAGGCGAGCGCGATGTCGGAGGACTACCGGGAACTGCTGGTGAAGATGTTCACCGCCTCCCTGGTGGCCGCCCAGCCGGACAAGGCCAACACCCGCACCATGGGGCTGATGTTCGAGGCGCTCGCCTTCAGCGCGATCGGCCTCGGCCCGTACGGCCCGCCCGACCGGGTGCTCAACGGCCCGTCGAACGAGGTGTGGATCGACCCCTGGATCAGCCATCTCACCGGGCTCGGCGTCGAGTTCAAGGTCGGCTGGACCGCCACCGGGTTCACCCACAGCGGTGGCCGCATCACCGGCGCGCAGGTGACCGACCCTACCGGGGCCGCCGGGACCGTCACCGCCGACCACTATGTGGCGGCCCTGCCCGTCGAGAGGTTGCAGCCCCTGCTGACGACCTCGATGAAGAGCGCCGACTCCTCACTGGCCCGGCTCTCGAACCTCGAGACGGACTGGATGAACGGCGTGATGATCTATCTGAGGGAGCCCCGCCCGATCGCACTGGGACACCTCATCTACGCGGGCAGCCCGTGGGCGCTCACCTCGATCAGCCAGGCCCAGTTCTGGAAGAACGACTTCGCCGGGACGTACGGAGACGGCACGGTCACCGACTGCCTCTCCCTCGACCTGTCGGACTGGAACACCCCGGGCATCCTGTTCGGGAAGACCGCCAAACAGTGCACCCGGCCGCAGATCGTGCAGGAGGTCCTCGCGCAGGTGCGCGCCGCCCTGCCAGGCGGCGCGGCGCTGCTGCCCGACTCGCTCGTGCACTCCTGGTTCGTCGACCCGGCGATCACCGGCGAGGCCACGTCCGCCGTGGCCAACGACGAGCCGTTGCTCATCAACACCCCCAGTTCCTGGAGCAACCGCCCCAAGGCCACGACCAATATCCCCAACTTCTACCTCGCCGCGGACTTCGTCCGTAACAGCATCAACCTCGCCACCATGGAGGGTGCCAACGAGGCGGGACGAATGGCGGCGAACGCCATTCTGGACGCCGCCGGATCGTCGGCGGCCAAGGCGACGCTGTACGAGCTCTACCTGCCCCCCGAGTTCAACGCGCTCTACGCCCTCGACGACACCCGCTACGCGCTGGGCCTGCCCAACAAGTTCGACCTGTTCTCCCCGTACTGGCCAGGGCACTGATCAGCGGCGATCGGAGCCCGGCCGCCCGGTCCGGCTCCAGGAGCCGGCTCCCTCCTGACGCCCACGGTGCGCACCGCGCGGGACAGGACGAATTCACGCTCGCCGAGGCGACGCACACCCGTCGACCGCGCGGGTCGCCGGCCCCAACGCCCACCGCGCCCACGCCTGCGCCTCGGCGGGCGACCGACCCATCGCCGACCGACGGAACGGCTCCCTGCCGGAAGGCGTTTCCGCCGGTCGCGACGGTGGCGTTGGAGCCGGCGTCGATCTCCGTCGCACACCGGAGGGAGCCCGGTAAGTGCGTCTTGACAGAACAATCATCCAATAGCAGATTGGGCGGCCAGTCCCGATCTCCCCCTTCCCCCGCAGGTCCGGTAACGGTTCGCCCGCCATCTCCTCGGCGGGCCGGCGCGAAAACCGGACCGCCCTGTTCGTCACTGACGGAGGAATCTTGTCTTCCACCCGGAACACCGACTCCCGCTTCCCGCATACGCCCGTGACGCTGCCCGGCGGCGGCCTCAACTGGCTGGATCAGGTCGCCCGCCACGCCCGGCACATCCCCGACCGGGTCGCACTGCGCTTCGAGGGAGTCTCCACCACCTGGGCGGAACTCCACCGGCGGGTGCTGGCGCTGGCGGCGGGCCTGGCCGCCGAGGGCGTGGGACGGGGCGATCGGGTGGCGATCCTGATGACCAACCGGCCGGAGTACGTGGAGGCGGTGCTCGCGATCAACCTGCTGGGCGCGCTCGCGGTCCCGCTGAACTTCCGGCTCACCGCCGATGAGATCACCTTCATCCTGAAGGACAGCGGCTCCGTCGCGCTGATCGCCGACCAGGCTCTCGCCCCGGCCGTGGCGGCGGTGCGCGGCACACTCTCGTCCCCGGCGACGTGTGTGGTCGTCGGCGCGGACCCGGCCCAGGCCGGGCCGGAAACCCTGAACTACGCCGATCTGGCCGGCGCGTCCGCCGCGGAACCACCCGCCGCCGACATCGACGAGCGCTGGCCCGCGCTGATCATGTACACCTCCGGGACGACGGGGCACCCGAAGGGCGCCGTGCTGTCGCACCTGAACCTGGCCGGGCAGTCCGGCACGCTGATCCGGTACTGGCGGCTGCATCTCGACGACGACGTGAACCTGTGCGCCTCGCCGATGTTCCACATCGCCGCGCTCGGCACGATCGCGCCGTCCATCGCGACCGGCGGCACCACCGTCATCGTGCCGAGCAAGCAGTTCGATCCCGACGACCTGCTGCGGACCGTGGAGAGCGAGCGGGTCACCCACCTATTCCTGGTCCCGGCGCAGTGGCAGCAGGTCATCGCCCATCCGGGGGCGCCCGCCCTCGCCACCCGCCTGCGCGCCATGTCCTGGGGGGCCGCACCGGCGAGCGTCACCCTGCTGCAGGCCATGGCCGACACCTTCCCCGGAGTCCCCAACGTCGCGGTCTTCGGCCAGACCGAGATGTCACCGGTCACCTGCGCCCTCGAGGGCGAGGACGCGCTGCGGAAGATCGGTTCGGTCGGCCGTCCCGTCCCGGCGGTGAGCGTCCGCGTGGTGGACGAGGAGATGCGCGACGTCGCGCCCGGTGAGGTCGGCGAGATCGTGTACCGCGGTCCCACCCTGATGTCGGGGTACTGGAACAATCCCGAGGCCACCGCCGAGGCGTTCGCCGGAGGCTGGTTCCACTCCGGAGACCTGGTCCGCGCCGACGAGGAGGGCTTCGTCTACGTCGTCGACCGCAAGAAAGACATGATCATCTCGGGTGGTGAGAACATCTACTGCGCCGAGGTCGAGAACGTGCTGGCCGGGCATCCGGCGGTGGCCGACGTCGCGATCGTCGGCGCGCCGCACCCGCGCTGGGGGGAGACCCCGGTCGCCGTGGTGGTCCCGGCCGACCCGCTCGCCCCGCCCACCCTGGACGAGCTGACCGAGTGGTGCCAGAGCCGGCTGGCGTCCTACAAGAAGCCGACACGCCTGCAGGTCATGGAGGCACTGCCCCGCAATGCCTCGGGAAAGGTGCTCAAGCCGGTGCTCCGCCAGGCCGTCGGAACCACCCCGCCGGATTAGGGTCTGTACGGGGTTGAGATCAGCGGGATTCGCCTGCGCGGTGGTTTGCGGTCCTGGTAGGCCATCGCTATGGCGCGTGGAGATCTCACTGACGAGGAATGGTCCTTGATCGATCCTCATCCGCCCTTGGGTAAGCGAGGCCTGATCCCGGACCTGCGACAGCAGTTCAACGCGGTGATGTGGCGGTTTCGTACCGGCAGTCCGTGGCGGGATCTGCCTGAGGAGTAAGGCACCTGGTCCACCGTCTCCAACCGGTTTCGGTCGTGGGCCACGGCCGGTGTCTTCGAGCAGTTGATGCAGGCGGTGATCGCCGAGGACGCAGCCCGGGGCAGGCCGACCTTGAGCTGGTCGGCGTGGACTCCACCACGGCCCGCGCCCACCACCACGCCGCCGGAATGATCCTGGACGGCGAGGTGGTCAAGGCACTGGAAGAGGCTGCTGAACAGGAAAAGGGGCTGCGTCAAAGGGGCAAAACCCCCAGGACGGCGAACCCGGCGAAGACCGGGACGGGGACGAACCCCGGCGGTTACGACTGCGGCGCCGAATACGGCCGAAGGTGGCCGGGCTGGGCCGCTCTCGGGGGGCTGACCAGCAAGGTCCACCTGTCGGCCGACCGGCGATGCCGTCCGCTGTCCTTCGTCCTGACCCCGGGCCAAGCCGGCGACAGCCCACAGTTTCGCACCGTCCTGGCCCGGATCAAGATCCGCTTGCCCGCCGGTCGTCCGCGCACCCGCCCGGCCGCGGTGGCCGCCGACAAGGCCTACTCCTCTCACGGCAACCGCCTCTATCTGCGCAGGCGCCGTATCAAGGCCCTCATCCCCGAAAAGACTGACCAGGCAGCCAACCGCAAGAACCGCGGCTCCCGTGGCGGCCGCCCGGTCAGCCATGATGCAGAGCTCTACAAGCAGCGCAACACGGCCGAACAATGCATCAACCGGATCAAAGAGTGGCGTGCTCTGGCCTTCCGCCCCGACAAGACCCCCGAAAGCTACCTCGCGGGTCTTCATCTACGCGGAGCCATCTTGTGGATCCGAAGCCTTCAACCCACCTGAAGATCCGAAGTCTATACAGGCCCTAGCTACAGGCGGCCGGGCCCGGCGAGCTGGTCCAGTGTTGTGACGGCCTTGGCGAACAGGGCGTGGTTGGTGCGCAAGGACGCGAGGAGCACGCTGGTCAAGAGCCGGATGCGCGAGGTGGCGCCCGCCGCGGCGGCCAAAGTGATCAAAGGCCCCGGCGTCGACCAGGCCAGACGATCACTGACGCCGAGGGTGGAAAAGCCGCGCGCTTCGGCGCGGCGTGCCCACTCCACCAAGGTTGTGCCGTCGGTCCACCAAGCATGACCGGGCAACCCGATACCGATGTCCATCGCAGATGCGATTCCTTCCAGAAAGAGCTCGTGGGTACAGGGCGTGACCGGAGCACCCGTCACCCGGGCCGGTCAAGCGTGGCCGGGGCGGTGTGCGAGCCGGTCGGATTGTGCTCCAGCAGCCGCTGCAGTTCGGCGACAGGCTGGACTCCCGAGACCGGCGGGCGGCCATCGATCACCAGGCTCGGAACGCCGGTGACGCCGTGCTCGGCCGCGCGGCGCCGGTCGGCGCGCACCTGTCCGGCGTACTCGTCACCGGCCAGGACGGCGCGCACCTCATCGCCGTCCAGCCCGGCCTCACCGCCCAGGCGCTGCAGGACCTGCGCATCGGCCACGTTGAGACCCTCGGTGTGGTATGCGTGCAGCAGCAGCTCCATCATCTGATCGGCCCGGCCGCGGTCGGCGGCCAGCTTGCTCAGCCGGTGCGCGTCGAAGGTGTTCACCGGGCGGGCCAGATGCAGGTTCAGCTCCAGGCCTTCCACTGCACCCAGCGACCGGATCCGCGCGATGCGGGCGGGCACCTGCTCGCCCCACCAGCCGGCCATGGCCTCGGCAGCGGTCGGGCCGGGAATCCGGCCTTCCTCCGGCGCGAGCTCGTAGCTGCGCCAGATCATCTCAACGCGGTCGCGGCCGGTATGCGCGGCCAATGCGGTGGTCAGGCGTCTTTTACCGATGTAGCACCAGGGACACAGCACATCGGCGTATATCTCAAGCTTCATGAAACGTCCTGCACAGTGATCGTGGTTGATCGAGGGTGGTTGGCCTCAGCCGGCGGCATGGGCGGGCGCAGCCGCCCGCCGCCGGCGGTTCGGGTGGTCAGGCATCCCGGCGCTGGGGCCCGGGACCGACTTCCCGAACGACGGTGTAGGTAGGCACTCCGGTCATGCGTGGTTCGGCCTTGCCGGAAAGGCTCTCCAGCGCCTTGCCGATGGCGGCCGTCCGGCCATCGGTGTCGGAATCCTCCACTAAGTGGCGGTAGTCTGCCTCGCTCGCCCAGTGCACGATGTTGTACACGCGGGTGCCGTCGGTGCTCACGTGGAAACGGGCCGAGCGGTACCCGGGGTAGAAACGCACCCACCGCTCCTGAATCTCCGCGAAGGCCTCCACAAGCTCACGCTGCGTGTCAAAGCCATCGACGGTGTAGTCAATGATCGAATAGAAACCGGAATCCGTGCTCAAGGAACACACTCCTTAAGGTCGGCTGTGGGCGGGCCCCGGCCGCCCATCGTGCAATCTCAACCGCGGTTGAGGTCAAACACACCCCTGGCATGGAGGCGTAACCGCCCCTGCCCTACTTCCGGAACGCGGCAATTACGGCATCGGCATCGCCGAGACACTGCGCACCCGGGTCCGCCGGGCACAGATCGACGAGGGCTGCCGCCCCGGCCACGCCACCGATGAATCCGGCGGGACTTCACCGCAACCCGGCCGAATGCCGCCTGAGTGGCCGGCTCCACCCACGTGGCCGCCTGATGCGGAGTGTCCGAGGCGGCCGCGGCTTGAAGCCGTCTTGGACGTCGGTGGTGGGGAGGGGCGAGCGACGGCCGCAGGCGTGCGCAGCGCGGGGCGCCGCAGGGTGCCTGGATCGAAGCCGGATCAGCGGCACACCGGGATGTAGGCCTCACCAGGGACGTACAGCTCCCACTCGGCAGCGGTGATGGGCCGTTGGGCAAGTCCGCAGACTGCTTTGAGCAGGTCGGGCGGCCGGGCGATATCCCACTGGCGGATCGTGCCGTCGTAGCCGGCGCTGACCAGCGCCTGCCCGTCCGGGGTGAAGGCGACGCCGACGACGTCCTGGTCGTGGCCGATCAGAGGGCGGCCGATCTGCTGCTGGGTGGCCACGTCCCACAGCCGAATGGTGGCGTCCTGGCCCGCGCCGGCGATCAGGTCACCCTCCGGAGCGAAGGCGAGGCTCCGCACGATGCCGGCATGGCCGACGAGCGGCTGGCCGACCTGACGGCGGGTCTCCATGTCCCACAGCCGGATCGTCCGATCAGCGCCTGCGGTGGCCAGCAACGTGCCTTCCGCGTTGAAGGCCAAGTCCGCCACATTGGCGCGGTGACCATGCAGCACGGCGATCCGCTGATGGCTTGCGGTATCCCACAACCAGACCGTCCCGTCGGCCATGCCGACCGCCAGGAGGCGCCCATCCGGGCTGAACGCCACGGACACACCTGCTGCGTCCGCGAGCGCGGCGCCGATCTGGCGGTGGCGGCGAACGTCCCAGAACCGCAGGGTGCCATCGATACCGGAGCTGGCAAGCAGGCCGCCGTCGAAGCTGAAGTCCAGGGCGAACACCAAAGCCGTGGAGAATTCGGGGTTCTCAGTGTGGCCGAGCAGCGGCAGGCCATTTCGCCGTTGGGTGGGCACGTCCCACAGCTGGATGGTTCCGTCGGTCTCGCCGATTGCCAGGGTCTTTCCGTCGGGGCCGAACACTACGGGGCCGCTGTAGCCCAACTCCGCTTTGGCGATGAGGTCGCCGAACCGCCGCCGCGCGGTCACATCCCAGAGGCGGCCGCCGGTGACGCTGGAGGTCGCGACGGTGCGTCCGTCGGGGGCCAGGTACATCGCGTGGATCGTCTCACCGCCCTTCTGGGTGAGCGGCCGACCGACCTGGCGCCCAGTGGCAAGATCCCAGATGCGCACGGTGCCCTCTTCACCCGCACTGGCCAGGATGCGGCCGTCGGCGGAGACGGCGAGGTCGAGGGCAGGGCCGATGTGGCCGATGAACGGCACGCTCACCTGGCGGCGGGCGCGGGTGTCGTACAGGACGATCACATTGCCTTCGCCCACGGTGACCAGCGTCGTGCCGTCGGGGGTAAGCGCCAGCGACAGCCCGGCTCTGGTGATGGGCTCGCCGACTTGCTTGCTGGTGGCGAGGTCCCAGAACCGTATGGTTTCGTCGCTGTCCACACTGATCAAAGTGGTGCCGTCGGGGGTGAAGGCGATCCGCCACGCCGCGACGTTGCCGCTACTGGAGACCATAAGCGGGCTAAGGTTGGAACCGTCTGCGACGTTCCACAGGCGAATCGCGCCGTCGGTGTCCGCGATGGCCAGGGATCCGCCGTCGGGGCTGAACGCCAGGTCCTCGACGGAAGGAGTCGGAAACGTGGCGAGCTGCTCCCGCGTGGCCAGGTCCCACACATGGACCTCCCCGTCTGCCTCAGCGGCCAGCCTGGTCCCGTCGGGGCTGATGTCGAGCGCGGAGAAAACCTCGGTCCCGGCGTCGAAATCGGTGTCGAAGACAAGTGGTTCACCGGACAGGCGCTGGGTTGCGACATCCCAGAGGCGTACCCCGCCACTGCTGAAATCTTCTGTCATGACCTCGCTCGCCACGACGAGCAGGCTGCCGTCGCGGGTGAAGGCGAGGTCATTGACGAGTTCCTCCGGGCTGGTCATCGGTCTGCCGACCGCACGGCCTGTGGCCATGTCCCACAGCCGGACCGTGCCGTCGTCGCCACCTCCTGCCACTATTCCGCCCTTGGGACTGATGGCGACTGCGTTGACGCGCCCGGTGTGCCCGGTGAAGACGGCCCGAGCAGGGGCCAGCGTGGTCGTGATCAGGGCACGCCGGGCCTCGGGGGTGGGGGCGATGCTCCAGGCTGTGGCGGCCAACAATCGTGACACGGCCGGGTCGGTATCGGTGAAAATCTCGGCACGCTGTGCGAGTTCGCGCGAGCGGGTGACGTGCTCCCGGTCGGTGGCTTCCCTGGCCTGGTCGATCGCGAGGATCCCGCTCGTCAGGGATGCCACGAGCAGGACCACCAATGCGGCGACGGCCGCTCTGCGAACATGGGCACCCCTGGTCGCGGCCCGTCCGGAGGCCCGCAGGAACGCCCGGGTTACCTCCGTTAACTCTGCGCCAAACGTGGAGGCGTACTCCCAGCGCGACGACGCCTCCGTCAGCCCGGCGAGCCGAGTGCCCCGGTAGAGGAACGCCGGATCACGGCCGTGCCGCAGCCATTCGCGCGCGTCGTCGTCGAGTTGCTGCCGAACTAGGAGAGTCGCGCGGTCGGTCTGGATCCAGGCACGCAGCTGTGGCCAGGCATGGGTCAGGGCTTCGTGGGTGATCTCGGCTCTGTCCTCGTCGACAGAAACCAGGCGGGCACGGACGAAGCGGTCCAGGACCTTGCGCGCGATGCCGTGATCCGGCGAGGCCGGCGGGGGGAACAGGTCGGCCAGGAGAACGTGACGACGCGTGTCTTCGGTGCCTTCGCCCAGCCGTATGAGGCGGGGAAGCATGCGCCGGGCGATCCGACGACCGGCCAGATCGAGACTCTCCAGCGTGGCGTCGGCGGTCTGGGCCAGCGATCGGGCGATCCCGCCGGTGGCGCGGTAGCCGGACAACGTGAGGGTCTGGCCTTCGCGGTGCTGCCAGGTGGAGAGCAGGGCATGGGAGAGCAGCGGAAGGACGCCGCCCGCCCTGGCCGATCGATCCGCACCACCGGGGCCGAGGTCCTCCAGCAGGAGATCCACCAGTCCGTCCTGGAGGGTGAGCCCGGCCAGGCGGGCGGGGCCTTCGATGGCCTCTCGCAGATCGTCAGAGCCCATCGGACCGACGATCAGCGGGTGTTCCAATGACTTGAGAAGCTGAGGGTGGGCGGCGCAGTGCCCGTAGAAGTCGGCGCGCATGCCCAAGACCACCACTGCGGGGGCGTCCTCGGCGGGGGCGGCGCACAGAGCGTCCAGCGCCTGGAGGAACAGCCGACGTTGCTGCTCATCAGGGCACAGAGTGAAAAGTTCCTCAAACTGGTCGACAATGACGAACAGGCGAACAGCGTGCGCTGATCCAGCGCGACCGGACGCCTGGCGCAGCGCCGCCCGCAGGTGCGCCGGGTCGGCCAGAGCCTGGGGCGCGAGCCCGCCCGCGGATGCCTCCACCGTCAAAGCGGCGAGATGTTTGGCCAGTTCGGTCACCGGGTCGGCCCCGGGGGTCAAGTACAGGACGCGAGCGCGCGTCCCGGCGTTATCGGACGGCTGGTTCTCGGTGGTCAGCGCGGAGGTCAGCCCGGCACGCAGCAGGGACGACTTTCCCGACCCTGACGGGCCAGTCACCATCAGAGGCCCGGATGAGGTCACTTTCTCGGCGACCCGGTCGAGCAGATCACCGATGAGCCGTACCCGCCCGAAGTAGAACGGAGCATCCTCTGGGCCGAACGCTTCAAGACCTCGATACGGACAAATCCCACCGGAGTCCCCGTCTGAAGTACCGGCCTCGTCCGCGAAGTCGCCCGATGCCGGTCGCATCGACCGCAGGCGGCCGGCCGCCTCGGCGGCCGATCGGTTGATGCTGCGTGCTCCGGCCATCCGCAGCAGCAGGTCGCGGTAGGCGGCGTCCCACGCCTGCCGGTCCCCCAGGTCTGCGGGTAGTGATCGGCCGGATTCCTCGGCGATGCGCAGGCAGGTGTCGACGAAGGCTTCGAAATGTTCCTGTTCTGGGCGCACTGGCCGAGTCCGGCTGATCATCCCGGCGATGGTGCTGCGTTTCAGTCGCAACGGGGCCTGGCCGCCGCGTCGTCGGGGCGTGCGAGCGCTGGCGATCTCCAGGTCGCGGACGGAGACATCGGCAGCGTCCTTCAGGGCCCGTAGCCGCTCGGCGAACCCTGGCCGCGGGTCCGATTCCTCACTCACCTGAGCGCCTCGCCCGATCCAGCTTCGGCTCCCTTGTGCCGGTGTCCGGCGGTGCCGGACACCTTCGCGGTCTGAAGTATAGATCGCTACCTGCCGCTTAGCGACGTCCGATCGGATTCGTCCGCCAGCATCGCCGGACATAGGCCGGTCCGGAGACCGTGATGAGGCAAGCGCTCCTCCGCCTGACGGCTGACCCCCTCCCGGCGGCCGGCCGCACCCACCAGGCACACCAGTGGGCGCGAGACCGACCGGCGAGCACAGGCTCGACCGGACCACCTCACCAAGGAGAAGACCATGAAACGCGTCGCCCTCGGAATGGCCGTACTCACGACCGCCGCCGGACTCACCATCACCGCTCCGGCCGCCACCACCACCACCGCGACGACCACGGCGGTCACCAACGGCAACTACGGCGCAAATGCGCAGATCAGCATTAACCGTGACGTCAGGTTCAAAGGAGGGACCCCGGTAGGCGGCTGGACGTCGCTGACTCTGTTCAGCGACGGCACCTACAGGTGGTCCGGCCACATCCGCGACTCGGGTGCTCCCAGCTACAACTTCAGCGGTGTCTGCACCGTCCGCTTCTCCTCCGGCGGGACCTTCGCCTTCAAGACCTCTGGCCGACTCCACGGGACGTTCGAGTCGGGGTCCCGCAACCACGACTGGAACAAGTCCGGCCGGATCCCAGAAATCGTCCAGGCATGGCGCACGTCCCCGACCTACAAGTGGAACTGCAACAACAGTGTCAAGCTCAACCTCTCCGCGGTGCTTGACGCGGCGCTCCAAGTCGTCGGTGCGACTGCCACGGTCATCTCGATCGTCGCTTGAGCGAACCTGATCAGCGAGAGCCACCTGAGCGGGCGGCCCTGAGGAGTGTGTCGAACCCGCGCACACTCACCAGGGCCGCCTGGGCGCAGGCTCGGCCAACGCAGAGCCCGACGCAAGCGGGTGCCCCGCCCTTCCGGCCGCGGCACCCGCTCTGTTCGGCGTCTTACAAGTTTGTGCCGGCATGGACGGTTCGGATATCCGGGCGATGGAGTGCCGTGGCCGCCCTTCCATCGACGTCTGATGCGCCGCCTCCCCGGCTTGGGCCCCGACCGCCGGCCCATAAGGGGGATACGCATTACCGGAAATATCTTGACACGACTAATATAGGGGTGACAGCTTTATTTGTGAAGTTCGTTTCCTTTAGGATGACGAGAGGGCAAGTGGAGCATCTTTCGCGTATACGCCACAAGAGCGGCATCGTAGGAGGTAGGCCATTCTCGACCCTTATCGCCGCCGCTATTGGAACAACTGTCCTGTTATCTACAACACCCGCTGCCGCCATGCCGACCAACACGCGTCCGCTACTGGGAAACGCCACAAACATAAACGTCCCTTATACGTTCAGGGTCGCCAGCTTTGTAAGTGGTGGATCGTCGAGCTGCACTATATGGAACCAGGACGGCAACGCCACGGCCAGCCAGGTGACGTGGAGCTGCAACGCAGGATCGTCGTTCCTCGATGAGGACGGATTTACCTTCACCAATGTTCCTACCGGCGGTTACTATGTCCGCTTCAACACCCCCAGTCAGCCGTCCGCGCCGTATCACTGGGTAACGAACGGTAAGTACACCAGGATCCATGATTACAACTCGGCTGCCTGCCGCTGGGAGAGCGGCGTGGAGCGGTACGACGCGTATTGCACCGTGACGTAGTGGCAAAGCGCCCCCAGGGTGGCGCTTCGGTTGCAGCCACCCCGAATGGCACTGTCTGATCAGGGAGGGTGCAACTGCCCTGGTGGCGCTGTTGCGTTCCGCGGACCGGCCTAGCTTGACCTTTAACCTGTACGTCGCGGACGAGGGTTGGCCGAGGCCGATCGATCGCGCCACTCGCAGTAGCCCGATCGGGACACCTCCAGCCAGGCTCACATATTGACGATCGCGTGGTGGGCCTTCTCCGCATCGGTCAGCTCGAACTCGGCGAGCGTCATCGATTCTCGGCCGCGAAGAAGGCGGCCGCTTTTTCAAGAACGCCAGTTTCTCGTGCAGCTCGGCGTTCTACCGCTCCAGTTCGCGGACCCGCGCCCGCTCCGGCCCGGTGGCCCAACGGCGCCGCCGCTGCCGTGGGCTTGCTCACCCACCTGCTCGACCGCCACCGCGACAAGCAACAACCGGCCTGAACCGATTCGGCCTCCCGGGGACGGTGCGGGCCGGGACCGGCCCAAAAGCCGCAGCCCGGTCCGCGATCGAGCGGCTCATCATCCTCGTCGTCGGGCAGGTCGACTCAGGGGTGTGTTTGCCGGCGGTACTGCGTACCGTGAGGGGGTTCCCTCGCGCCAGGCTCCGCTCCCCCCGCCCGGAGGTCGCACGATGGCCACTCCCTCGTCCCCGCTTTCACCTCGTCCTGCCCGACCGGCCGGGGCCGGCGCCTCGGCTCACGCGCAGTACCGCGCGGCCTGGGCTGAGGGACGCACTCGGCGCCTGATCCAACAGGCTGCGCTCGCCGTGACGGTCTTCGCCGTGGTGACGTGGCTGTGGGGCTGGTGGGCGGGCCTGGCCGCCACGGCGCTCGTCGCTGGGATCGACGCGCTCACCCGGTGGCGAAAGCACGAGGCGGTGAGAACCTGGCGCAAAGGCGCCGCGGGTGAGCGACGGACGGCTCGCATGCTGCGCCCTTTGAGCAGGCACGGCTACACGGTGTTGCACGATCGGGCCTTGCCCTATGGGAAGGCGAATGTGGATCACCTGGTGATCGGGCCTGGCGGCCTGTTCGTCGTAGACACGAAGAACTGGGACAAGCGCAAGCGCATCACCCGGCGGGGTCGCCGCGGGTACGTGCGCGTCGGGCGGACCTCGGGCGACAAGGTGGTGGGCTCGGTGATCTACGAGGCGGGCAGGGTCTCGGAGACGCTGAGCAGAACGCTCAAACGACCGGTGGAGGTCGCACCGGTGGTGGCGATCCACGGGGCCGCGGTACCGCTGCTGCGCGTCATGCGGGTCTCAGGGGTGCCATTCCTGCGGGCCTCCCAGGTGCCGGGCTGGATCTCTCGGCAAAACGCGGTGCTCAGCGTGGCTGAGGTCACCGAACTGAGCGCGGCGGCCGAGAAGCTGTTCCCGCCCTACGTCGAGTAACGCCACTGACCGACCGCTGCCCCGAAGGCGGAGCGCCCAATGCCCCGACCGACACCGCACAACCCCTGGGATCGTTTCTTCGACCCCGCCGAAAAACCGCGCGGACCGCGACTGGCCGCCGTGGCCTCGGCGCTGGACAATCTCACTGGCCAGGACGACCTGGACCGGGTCGTCGCGGGCCGTGCTCGGCAGGCGGCGCATTGCTCAGCTCGCCGAGCGCCGCATTGCCGTCAAGCCCAGCCGATGCCCCTGCTATCTACGCGATTCGCGAGGCAAGCTGCACCGCCGCTGGCATCGCGAGGAGGACCCGGGGCTGTGCTACTCCCTGGACCCGTATCAAGGTCCGCCCCCCTGTCGGCCGCCCACGCACCCGCCCAGGCGCGGTGGCCGCCGACAAGGCTTACTTCTCCCACGCCGACCGCACCTATCCGCGCCGACGCCACATCCAGGCCGTCATCCCGGAGAAGGCCGACCAGGCGGCCAGCCGCAAAAACACGGCTCTCGCGGTGGCCGCCCGGTCAGTCACGATCCCGAGCTCTACAAACAGCGCGATACAGCCGAACGCCGCATCAGCCAGATCAAGGAGTGGCGCGGGCCGGCCTTCCGCTTCGACAAGACCCCTGAAAGTCACCTCGCCGGTCTCTATCTCCGTGAAGCCCTTTTGTGGATCCGAAGCCTTCAACCCACCTAAAGATCCGAAGTCCGCACAAGCCCTAGCAGGCCGCCCCTTCGGGCGCGCGATCGTCGGTCTTCCCCGCCTTCCCCGGACCAGGCGGCCGTGACGACTCACCTGCCGGGCCGACCCTGCAGGTGAGTCCTTCCAGGTCGCGCGTGCTGAGACCACGTCCGCACGCCCCACGAGGTCGAGCTGCTCACCCGCGTGTGCGGCCGCGCGCGACGCGACGTGCCCTACGAGGCGGGTAGCTTCGTGGAGATGCAACGGAAGCCGAATCTCCAAGCCCTGTGCCGGCGCCTGCCGGCAGGTGGGAACCCGCCCGGGCATCGGCTGCGGTTCGGCTCCGGCGCCGAGGGGATCGAACGGCTCGAGGCGTCGCTGGTCGGTGAGGCGTTCTCACCACACCGCCACGACACGTACGCGATCGGGATGACACTGCGGGGTGTGCAGACCTTCCGCTACCGCGGTGAGCTGCGGCACTGCCTGCCCGGAGAGTGGCACATCCTGCACCCCGACGAAACCCATGACGGCGCGGCGGGTACCGACGAGGGATTCGGCTACCGGATCATCTACATCGACCCTTTCCTCGTCCAGGAGGCGCTGGGTGGAAGACCGCTCCCCTTCGTCGCCGATCCTGTCGTCAGGCATCGCGACGTGCATCCGTCCCTTCTGGCGTCACTGGCGGACATCGACGAGCCGTTGGGCGACCTCGAACGTCTCGAGGTCGCGCTCCTGGTCGCGGGGATGCTGGAGAGGCACTCTTCCGCGCCGTCGAGGAGGCGGGCACCGCTCGCCCTGGAGCCGCTGTCGCGCGTGCGGGACCTCATCGCCGACAATCCGGCGGTCAGGCACACGGTCGAGGAGTTCGAGGACGTCTCGGGCCTGGACCGCTGGACGATCGCGCGTCAGTTCCGGGCCGCGTTCGGCACCAGTCCGACCCGTTTCCGCACCATGCGGCAACTGGACCGGTCACGCCGGATGCTGGCGGGCGGCGTGCCGTTGTGCGACGCCGCACTGGGCGCGGGATTCGCCGATCAGAGCCACATGACGCGGATGTTCAAACGGGCCTACGGCCTCACGCCGGCGAGGTGGGTCGCCGCGCTCGCCGGTGTCACAGCCCACCCGTGACGTCGAGGACGGCACCGGTGACGTAGGACGCCTTGCCCGACATCAGCCACGAGACCGCCTCGGCGATCTCCTCCGGCCTGCCCGGTCGTCCCCAGGGGATGCGCCCCGCGACGCGCCGGGCTCGTCCCGGCTCCCCCGCGCGAGCGTGGATGGTGGTGTCGACCGTTCCCGGCGAGACGGCGTTGACCCGGATGCCGTCCGGGGCGAGTTCCTTGGCCAGGCCGATCGTCAGCGTCTCGAGCGCCGCCTTGGTCGCGGCGTACGCGACGTACTCGTGTGGCGATCCGGTACGGGCGGCGACCGAGGAGACGTTGACGATCGCCGCCCCCGGCGCCCGCCCCGCCCAGTGCCGCGCGGCCTCGCGGCACAGCCGGACGGGCGCCACGAGGTTCACGTCGACGACGCGCCGCAGATCGGCGTCGGTCAGGCCGGTGAAGGGGCCGATCCTGCCGGTGACCCCGGCGTTGTTCACCAGGCCCGCCACCTCGCCGAAGGACCCGGCGAGGTGGAACAGCCGCTGGGGAGCGTCCTCCTCGGTGACGTCGACACGAAAACCACGGACGGGGACGTCAGCGCCGTCGAGGGCGGCTTCCAGCGTCCGGGCGTCGTCGTCGGAGTTCGAATGCGTGAAGACGACACCGAGCCCGTCCGCGCGCAACCGTTCGACGATGCTCCTGCCGATTCCCCGCGTTCCGCCGGTGACGATCACGATCGGCTGTGTGGTCATTCCTGTGCTCCCTGGGTCGATCCGGTCCTGGCCTCGATCGCGCGGACGACGGTCACCATGTCCGAGTGATGATGCCCCAGCGCGAGCGTCTCGCCGAACAAGGCGTGGCAGACGTCCAGCAGCGGCGAGGCCAGGCCGGCCTTCCGTGCCGCCTCGGCGATGAGCCGGTTGTTCATCAGCACGTCGGCGACCGACGCCTGAGCGCCGAAGTCGCGCTCGACCAGCTTGAGCGCCTTCACCCGCGAGACACCGCTGGCCATCGGGCCGGAATCGAGCACGTCCAGGAGCAGGCGCAGGTCGAGGCCGTGGCGGTCGGCGAAATGCACGGCCTCCGCCAGGCCGGTCACCATGGTGATCAAAAACAGGTTGACCGACAGCTTCATCAGCAACGCGGAGGGAACCGGCCCGCACACCACCGTCTCGTGGCACATCGGCCGGAACAGCGGGCGAACCTCCTCGATGGCCGCGAGCCGGCCTGCCAGCATCGCCACGAGCCGCCCGGCCTTGGCGGGATCACGCGATCCTGAGACCGGGGCCTCGACATAACCGCCCCCGGCGGCGAGGATGTCGGCCTCCAGTCCCGCGGAGTGGTCGGGTGAGGTCGTCCCCGTGTGGACGATGACGCGCCGCGCGACGTTCGCCTCGAACCGGTCTGTCCCGCGCCCCAGCACGGAGTCGATCGCGGCGCCGTCGGCCAGCATGAGGAACACGACGCGCACCCGCCGGAACACCTCGGCGGGACTCGTCACCACCTTCGCGCCGGCCGCCCGCAGCGTCTCGCTCCTGCCGGCGGTACGACTCCAGACCACGAGGGGCGTCCCCGCGCGAACCAGGTTGAGGGCCATGGGCTCTCCCATGAGCCCCAGACCGATGAAACCGATCTCCATCCATCCCACCTCCGGCCATCTCCGCTGCGAGCAACGTTCTAGGCCAAGGCGCCGCCGACGGTCTTGAACGATTGTGCCGCCGGAGCCCGGATCCATATCTGAAACTTCTGGCTACCAGCAGATTCATCTGTTGGACTTCTGATCGTCGAGCGGCCACGCTGGTGGGCACCGAGGTTCACCACTAGGAGGAATCCATGCCGGAGTACGAGAAGGCCATGCGGCCCGAAGACATCACCCGCCTGTTCGTCGAACGGTCCAACGCCGGTGACGCGGCCGGAGTCGCCGCGCTCTACGAGGAGGGCGCGGTGATGGCCTATCCGCCCGGCGGCCGGACGGTGGGCCGGGAGGCGATCCGCGCGCTGTGGGAGAAGGTGCTGACCGGCCGTCCCCGCTTCGAGCAGGAACAACCGCTGCCGACGCTGATCAGCGGCGACATCGCCCTCACCTCGACTCCGCCGAAGGACGGGAGCGGCGCCCGTGCGCAGGTCGTCCGGCGCCAGCCCGACGGCAGCTGGCTGCGCCTGCTCGACCAGCCCGAGTTCGTTCCCCCCACCCGCTGAGGGGAGGTCGAGCTCCCCGGGGGCGCGTCGGCGTCGCGCGCTCCAGGGTGGCCCGCTGGACGCCCCTGGCTACGGGTGCACGGGGAGGTCGCGCGGGCTCGTTCCGGCCTGGTCCGGCCGATGGACGTCGCCCAGGGCGGCGCGGACGTCACGGAGGTGGGCGGTGGTCTCGACGGCCTGGGCGCGGGTGAGATCGGCCAGGCCGAACGAGCTCTCGTTGAGCGCCTCGGTCGCCTGCCACGCCAGGGTCTGCCCGGCGGAGGTGATCCTGGCCAGGACCACGCGCCGGTCGTCGGGGGAGACCCGCCGTTCCACGAGCCCGCGCTGCTCCAGGCGGGTGACGACGTTGGTCACGGAGGCGGGGTGCACCATCAGCCGCTCCCCCATCTTTCCCATCGGCAGCGCCCCTCGCGCGAATGCCAGCAGTTGCAGCGCCTCGTAGGCGGCGAAGGTCAGGCCGTACGGCTTGAGGGTCTCCTCGATCCGGCTCAGCAGCAGTTGCTGCACCCGCATGACGGAGGTGACGGTGGCCATGTGGTCGGCATGTTCCGGCCAGCGAGCGTTCCACTGCCGGTGGGCTTCGGCGATGGAGTCGAAAAAGGGTGAACTAGGCACCGGCTCACGCTACTTGACCGGATCCCGATCACCTATGTACTTTAATGCCAAAATATTTGATGTCCAAGGATTTATTACCCTCCAGGAGAGTCCGGTGCCACGCTCCGACGACCGCTCCCGCGTCAACGGCTCGCTGCACGTTCCCGCCCACCCGGTGCGTTTCGTCACCGCCGCCGCGCTGTTCGACGGGCATGACGCGGCGATCAACATCATGCGGCGGATCCTGCAGGCGCAGGGAGCCGAAGTGATCCACCTGGGCCACAACCGCTCGGTGCGGGAAGTGGTCGACGCGGTCATGGAGGAGGACGCCCAAGGGGTGGCGGTCAGCTCCTACCAGGGCGGGCACATCGAGTACTTCGAATATCTCGCCTCGGCGCTCGGGCAGGCAGGGCTGGGACACGTCCAGATCTTCGGCGGCGGCGGTGGCGTCATCGTGCCGGAGGAGATCGCCCGGCTGGCCGAGTCGGGGGTGCGGATCTTCTCCCCCGAGGACGGCCAGCGGTTCGGTCTGCCGGGAATGATCAATCGGCTCATCCGTGAGTCGGACGTCGATCTCGCCGCGCGGCCGGTACCGGTCGAAAGCGTGCTGGCGGGTGAGCGGACGGCACTGGCACGCGTGATCACCTGCCTGCAGGGTGGGACACTGCCGGAGGCCGACCGGCGGGTGCTGGCGGACGCGGCCGCCGGTCGCCGGGTGCCGGTGCTCGGCATCACCGGCACCGGCGGGTCCGGCAAGTCCTCCCTCACCGACGAGCTGGTACGCCGGTTCCGCACCGACCAGCAGGACAAGCTCCGGGTGGCCGTGCTGGCGGTGGATCCGACCCGGCGCCGTGGCGGCGGCGCGCTGCTGGGCGACCGGATCCGGATGAACACCCTGGACGGCGACCGTGTCTTCTTCCGGTCCCTGGCCACCCGGGGCGCCCGCGAGCTGCCGGAGAACATCGGAGCGGTGATCGAGGCGTGCAAGGCCGCCGGATACGACCTGGTGATCTTGGAGACTCCGGGCATCGGCCAGGGCGACGCCGCGATCGTCCCCCTCGTCGACGTCGCGCTGTATGTGATGACGCCCGAGTTCGGCGCGGCCTCCCAGCTTGAGAAGATCGACATGCTGGACTTCGCCGACGTGGTGGCGATCAACAAGTTCGAACGGCGTGGCGCGGCCGACGCACTGCGCGACGTGTCCCGGCAGCTGATCCGCAACCGGGAGGCTTTCGGCGCCCGGCCCGAGGAGATGCCGGTGTTCGGTACCAGCGCGGCCACCTTCAACGACGACGGTGTCACCGCCCTGTACCAGCACCTGAGCGGTCTGCTGGCCCAAGGCGGCCTGCCGCTCCAGCCCGGTGTCCTGCCCGAGGTGAGCGGCCGCGCGTCCACCGGCGCGGCCCAGATCGTCCCACCGGGCAGGATCCGCTACCTCGCCGAGATCGCCGAGACCGTGCGCGGTTACCACGCCGAGACCGCCCGGCAGATCCAGGCCGCCCGGCGCCTGCAGCGGCTGACCGAGGTGGCGGCCGAGCTCACCGGACCGCCCGCCGCGGCCGTCGCCGAACTGGCCGAGACGGCCAGGGCCGACCTCGCACCGGCGAACGCCGAACTCATCGACGGCTGGCCGGCGGTCGTCGAGGCGTACTCGGGCCAGGAGCAGGTGGTGCGGGTCCGCGACCGGGAGTCGCGCACCAGGCTCACCCGCGAGTCGCTCTCGGGCAGCACGATTCCACGGGTGGCGCTGCCGCGCTACACCGACCACGGGGAACTGCTGCGCTTCCTGCGGAGCGAGAACCTGCCGGGCCGCTTCCCGTTCACGGCCGGGGTCTTCCCGTTCAAGCGCGAGGGCGAGGACCCGGCCCGGATGTTCGCCGGCGAGGGGGACGCCTTCCGCACCAACCGGCGCTTCAAGCTGCTGTCGGCCGACAGCGAGGCCACCCGGCTGTCCACCGCGTTCGACTCGGTCACCCTGTACGGCCGCGACCCCGGCCAGAGCCCCGACGTCTACGGCAAGGTCGGCACCTCCGGCGTGTCGATCGCGACCCTGGACGACATGAAGGCGCTCTACGACGGGTTCGACCTGTCCGCACCGGCCACGTCGGTGTCCATGACCATCAACGGCCCCGCCCCCACGATCCTGGCCTTCTTCCTCAACACCGCCATCGACCAGGCGCTCGATCGCCACCGCGACGCGCACGGGCGCGAGCCCTCGCCCGAGGAGGCCGCCGAGCTGCGCGCCCGGACACTGGCCACCGTGCGCGGCACCGTGCAGGCCGACATCCTCAAGGAGGACCAGGGCCAGAACACCTGCATCTTCTCCACCGAGTTCTCGCTCCGGATGATGGGCGACATCCAGGAGTGGTTCATCCACAACGGGGTGCGCAACTTCTACTCGGTGTCGATCTCC
>NZ_JBFAOJ010000123.1:0-24160 GCF_040675205.1 Streptosporangium sp. NPDC049644
TGGGCCCCGGCCACCGGGGCCCACGCCGGTGCTACAGCACCGTTCTCAGGACCGGGTCGGTAGCAAGTCGTCGTGCAGGACGAAGCCCTCGTAGCCGGCGCCGGCCACCTCGCGCAGCTTCTGGCGGTACGCCGCCAGCCCAGCGAAGTAGAACATGACCCCTCTCCTCTTACCCGGGATGTTGCCGCCGTTGATGAAGGAGTCGACCTTCGGGAAGAGGGTGTGGCCGGCGAGCTCCTCGCAGACCGCGGTCCAGGCGTCCTCCGCGCTCTTGGTGGCCTCGATCGAGGGCCGGTCGTACTTCCGTGCCGCCGCGATCAGGTCGGTGATCCACTCGACCTGGGTCTCGATCGCCGGCGGCAGGTTGCTGAAGACGGTGTTCGGACCGTAGATCATGAACAGGTTCGGGAATCCGGGGGTGGCGACGCCCAGGTAACTGCTGACCCCGTCCTGCCAGTGCTGCCGGATGGTCTCGCCGCCGCGGCCGCGGATGTCCATCCGCCGGTAGCTGCCGTCGACCGCGTCGAACCCGGTCGCGAAGACCAGGACGTCGAGCTCGTGCTCGACACCGTCCTCGGTGAGCAGGCCGTTCGGGGTGATCTCCCTGATCGGATTCTCCTTGAGGCTGACCAGGGAGACGTTGTCGCGGTTGAAGGTCTCGTAGTAGTCCTCGTTGCTGATCGGGCGCCTGGCGTAGTAGTCGTTCGGCGTGAGCTTGCGCGCGGTCTCCTGGTCCTTCACGATCTCTCTGATCTTCGACCTGATGAACTCGGCGGCGGCCTCGTTGGCGGCCGGGTCGCTGGCGATGTCGGAGAACGTGCCCAACATGAAACGGAAGGCGTTCCCCCTGTCCCATGCCTCCTGGAACACCCGCCGGCGTTCCTCCTCGGAGACGCTCATCGCGGGAACGTCGCTCTCCTGGAACCCGCATCCCACGTAGGAGTTCCAGACCTGCTCCCAGACCTCCTCGTAGTTGGCCCGGTACTTCGCCTTGAACTCGTCGCTGAGCGGGCCGTTGCCGGACGGGACGACATACTGCGCCGACCTCTGGAACACCGTCAGGTGCCCGGCCGTCTTCGAGGCCGCGCAGATGAACTGGGTGCCGGTCGAGCCGGTGCCGATGACGCCGACCCGCTTGCCCTCGACCGAGAGATCCTCGGGCCAGGCACCGGTGTGGACCAGGCGGCCCCGGAAGCTGTCACGTCCCTTGATGTCGGGAAGGTTGGCCGCCGACAGGACGCCCAGCGCGGTGACGAGATAGCGTGCGGTGAGGCTCTCACCGCCGCCCGTGGTCACGGTCCAGACGCTGCGCGAGTCGTCGAACACCGCGGATTCGATGCTCGTGTTGAGCTGGATGTCCCTGCCCAGGTCGTACTTCTCGACCACCGACTCGAGGTAGGCCCGCATGTCGGCCTGATCGATGTAGCGGTTGTTCCCGATCGGCTCCCGGAGCGCCTCCTTGTCGAACGCGTACCGGTAGACCAGGCCCTCGCTGTCCGACTTGGCGCCCGGGTAACGATTCCAGTACCAGGTGCCGCCGACACCACCTGCCCGGTCGAAGGCCCGGGCGGCGAGGCCGAGCTCGTTGCGAAGCTTGTGCAGCATGTAGATGCCGCCGAACCCGGCCCCGATGACGATCGCGTCGAGGTCGGTCTTCCTGTCGATCACGGGTGAACTCCTTCGTGTCTGTGTCCCGGGTTCATGTGGGCGACCGGATCGGCCGCGATGCCGGTCGCACGAATCTCGGTGTCTAGCTGTGGCGAGCCCTCACGGCTGGAGCCTGACGACGCTCCAGCCCGCCGGCGTCCGGTCGTAGCGCAGTCTCCGATGCAGCCTGCTGGCGGCGGCGGACCAGAATTCGACGGTGACCGGTGCCAGGCGGTAGCCGGCGAACCTCGCCGGTCTGGGCAGGGGTGAGCCGCACGCCGACAGGCGGTCCGCCTCCAGCCGCAGCCGGGAGACGTCGTCGATGGGTTCGCTCTGCCTGGAGGCCGTTGACATGGCGTGCAGCGGCACCGGACGGGCGGCCCACAGCCGATCCGCCTCAGGCTCGCTCAGCAGGACCGCGGTGCCCGAGACGATCACCTGTTGCGCGGTCTCCCGCCAGTACAGCAGCCCCGAGGCCCAGCCGGTCTCGGCGAGTTCCCGCCCCTTCTGGCTGGTGCTGTGGCTGGTGAAGACCACCCCCTGCTCGGAGACGTCGACGATGCTGACCGTCCGGTTGGAGGCGCGGCCTCGACCGTCCGCGGTGGCGAGCGCGAGGGCCAACGGCTCGCGCACGCCCGCCTCGACCGCCGACGAGATCCACCGCTGTACCAGCCCCATCGGTTCGGCCGGGGGCCTGTCGTACTCGGGGAACGCCCTGTCCATCACGCCGGTCAGGCTCTCGAACCTGCTGCTCATCTCTGCCTCCGGGACTCTGTCACTGACGGGTGGCCGCCGGCTCCCCGTACGCCCTCTCGTCAGACGTAGATCACTCCGCGGGCGACGGTGACGCCCGATCCTCCGACCCGCACCGAGGTGACGCGGTCCGCGGCGCGGTCCGCCCAGGCCCGCATCAGGGAGGGCCGGCCCATCTCGACCCCTTGGTGGATGTCGATCCACTGGCCGAACCCGATACGCCCGTGGCGGGCGAGATGGACGGCGAGCGGACCCGCCGCCGAGCCCGTCGCCGCGTCCTCGGTCACCCCGTAGGCGGGGGAGAACATGCGGCTCCGCCAGCTCGTCTCGGAACCGGCGTAACAGTTGGTCGCCATGTCCGGGAACACGGCCAGTGCGCGGTGGTCGGGATTGACGCGGGACAGTGCCGCCACGCTCTCCAGCTCCACGAAAACGTGCCGGGGACCGTTGGAGTAGATCTCCACGGGAAGCTCCGGGGTGGGCACGCCGAGCGCGGCCAGCAGTTCGTCGGCGCGGTCGAACTCCTCCCAGGTCGGGATCGGCTGCTCCATCTGAGCGGCGACGGGCCTCCCGTCGACACGCTCCAGGTCGAATGTGATGACTCCCATCACCGTCTCCAGCAGGAGCCTGTCCTCCGTGAACGACTCGCCGAGCGCGATGGCCGTTCCGAGGAGCGGATGACCGGCGAAGGGGAGTTCGTTGACCGGAGTGAAGATGCGGATGTGCGCGTCGCCGCCCTGTTTCGGCGGGAGGACGAACGTGACCTCCGAGAGGTTCATCTCCCTGGCGATGCTCTGCATGCGGTCGGCGTGGAGGTCTTCCGCGTCGAAGAAGACGGCGACGGGATTACCCCGGAGCGGCGTGTCGGTGAACGAGTCGATGACCACGTACGAGTGCGTCTCGTCAGGTGCGACCTGGTGTGCCGTCATCCGCTCAGCACCCTTCCGATGAAGGAGCCGAGGATGCGCGGGCCGTTCTGGGTGAGCACGGACTCGGCGTGGAACTGGAGCGAGGAGAAACGCGGGCCGCGCAGCGCGTGCACCTCACCCGTCTCCGGATCCCGGCAGACGTCCACCGCGCCGACGCCGTCGATCTCACTCCTGTCCTGGTCCGACCGGGCCGCGAAGGTGTTGTAGAACCCCACCCGCTGCCGATCACCGAAGAGGTCGATCTCCCGCTGTACGCCCTGGTTGGGAGCGTTCCGGCGCCGCAGGTCGAACCCGAGCCGGGTGCTGAGGACCTGGTGGCTCAGGCAGACGGCCAGGAACGGGCGGCGTTCGGCCAGCAGGGCGTCCACGGCCGACCGCAGGTAGGCGATCTTGGGGTGCCGGGACTGGCGGGGGTCGCCGGGGCCCGGTCCCAGTACGACGAGGTCGTACCCGTCGAAGGGAGGGATCTCGTCGTGGCGGCGTACCGTCACCGACATGTCCATGGCGCGTAGCTGGTGATCGAGCATCGAGGTGAAGGTGTCCTCGGCGTCGACGATCAGTGTCCGGCACCCTGCCAGCTCCGGGAACGACGCCGCCCGTTCGGCGCCGGTGCCCAGCCAGAAGCCGGCGATGGTCGCGTTGCGCCGTTCCAGCGCGTCACGCACGTCGGGGTGCGTCCCGAGCCTGGCGGGGTCGGGGGTCTCCAGCGCCGCGAGCAGCCCGGCCGCCTTGGCTCGGGTCTCCGCGACCTCCGACACCGGATCGGAGTGGCGGACGAGCGTGGCGCCGACACCGATGTGCACCCTGCCCGCGCCGTCGATGTCGGCGGTGCGGATGAGAATGGAGGAGTCGAGGGTCCGGCCGCCGGACGCGTCACGTCCGATGAGGGCGACGATCCCGCTGTAGTAGCCGCGGCCCTGCGGCTCGTGCCTGTCGATGACCCGGCAGGCGTTCTCCAGCGGGCTTCCGGTGACGGTCGGGGCGAACATCGTCTCGCGGAGGATGTCGCGGACGTCCCAGTCGCTGTCGCCCTCGATGAAGTACTCGGTGTGCGCGAGCCGCGCCATCTCCTTGAGCCGTGGGCCCACCACCCGTACACCGGGCCGGCAGATCCGCGTCATCATCTTGAGCTCCTCGTCCACGACCATGTAGAGCTCGTCGGACTCCTTCCGGTCGGCGAGGAAGTTCATGACCTCGGGCAGCGTGGGGCCGGACCTCGGGTAGCAGTAGGTGCCGCTGATGGGGTTCATCGTGGCGACACCGCCGTACAGGGTGACGTGCCGTTCCGGGGTGGCGCCCACGAACGTCCGCTCTCCGGTGTGGACGATGAAGGTCCAGTACGCGCCCGACTCGACTTCGAGCAGTCTCCGGAAGAAGGCCAGGGCGCTGTGCGGCGTGTAGTCGCCGATGTCGGCGACAAAGGACCGCTTGATGACGAAGTTCGCGCCCTCGCCCTCGCCGATCGCCTCCTTGACCACCCTGCGGACGGTCTCGGCGTAGTCGTCGTCGGCCACGTCGAAGTGCCCGCCGGACACGGTGACGGGGACGTCGGGGATCTGGGCCAGCGCCTTGGCGACGGGCACCGTCCGCTGCCCGGTCACGGTCATCGTGAACAACGGGGCGTCGTCGTCGACGCACACGAAGCCGCGTTCGCGGATCTGCCGGTACGGGATGATCGCCAGCACGTCGTGGCCGGCGGCGCCCCCGGCCTGCCCCGCGCCGGGCAGGAGGATGTCGGCCAGCTTGGCGACCTGGGCGACCTCGCCGACCAGGACGTCCAGCAGTGCCGGACCGTGCGCCTCGGGGCGGTGGAGCAGCGCGAAGGCCGGCGGCCGGGGCGCCAGCACCAGGTCGAGCAGGTCGTCGCCGATCACGCCCGGTCCGGTCACGAGAACACCTCCTTCGCGGTGATGACGACCGCGCAGCGTTCGGCCGCGTACTCGAGGGTCATCCGGTGGTGGTCGGCGGTGAAATCGGCGACGGCATCGGCGACCAGGAAGGTCTGGAGATCGTTGGTGAACGCGTCGATCGCCGTCATCAGCACTCCGACGTGCGCGTACACTCCGCAAACGATCAACTGGTCGCGACCGCCCTCCCGGATGCGGTCCAGTAGGTCGGACCGGAAGAACGCGCTGTATCGCAGCTTGTTGAACATCCAGTCGCCGGGCGAGGGGGCCAGCTCGTCGACCACCAGCTGGTCGGCGGGGGCTCTGCGCATGCCCGGCCCCCAGAAGTCCTTGAGCAGCCCTCGTTGCTCCTCGCTCATGTCACCGGGCTGGGCCGTGTAGCCCACCGGAACGCCGAGCGCGACGCTGCGATCGCGCAGCAGCGCGATGTTGCGGATGAGTCCGTCCCGCACCGAGCTGGGGAAGGGTTTGACGAAGTAGCGCTGCATGTCGTGGATGAGAAGGACCGCGCGGGCGGGGTCGGGAACCCACTGGGCGGTGCTGGTAGGCAGATCGCCTGCCGTCGGAATCAGATAGGGCTCAATAGGGGGTATACCAGGCATGATCGTCCTTTCTCATCGGATCGTTCACGTCAGTCGCCCCAGGCCGAGATCACCGAGACCGCCTGCCAGAGGGTGAGCCTCGGATCGCAGAAGCTCGTGTACCGCTCCCCCACCCGGCCGAAGTCGGCCTCGTCGGTGACGCACTCGGTGACGTCGTCGGGGGTGGTCTCCAGGTGCAGGCCGCCTGCGACGGCGCCGGCGGCCTCGACCGCGCCCACGAAGTCGCGGACCTCCCGCATGAGCGTCCCCACCACGCGGGTCTTGCGCCCGTCCGGGGTGACGACCGTGTTGGCGTGCATGGGGTCGCACAGCCAGATGACCGGATGCCCCGCGGCCCGGACGGCCTCGACGAGCGATGGCAGCCGGCGGGCGACCAGCTCCGCGCCCATCCTGGCGATCAGGGTCAGCCGGCCGGGCTCGCGTTCTGGATCGAGCCGCTCGCACAGGGCGAGCAGCTCGTCCTGCGTCATCTTCGGGCCCACCTTGCAGGACACCGGGTTGGCCACCTCCGCGAGCATGGCGACGTGCGAGCCGTCCACCTGCCGGGTCCGCTCACCGATCCACGGCCAGTGCGTGGAACCGAGGATCAGCGTCCCCGCCGCGTCCCGGCGGAGCATCGGGACCTCATAGTCCAGGAGCAGCACCTCGTGGCTGGTCCACACGGGCGGGTCGATCTCGGGACGGCGATACGAACCACGCCAGCCCAGGTGTTCCATGATGTCGCTCGCCGCCATGTACCCCGTGAGGATGCGGAGCGGATCGGGGCGTCTGCTCTCGGGCGTCGGCTCCGGGCCGTTCACCAGGTGCCCCCGGAACACCGGGAGGGTGACATCGCCGACCTGTTCCGTGGGGTTGGACCGCGGCTTGGCGAACTGGCCGCCGATACGCCCGACCCGGAGCACCGGCTTGTGCGTGACCATCTTGAGCGCGCCGGCCAGCACGTCCAGCGTGGCGCACTTGCGGGTGACGTGCTCTCGCGTGCACTCCTCCGGATCCTCGGCGCAGTCCCCCGCCTGCAGGACCAGGGCCCCGCCCGCCGCGACGTCGGCGAGAAGAGCGCGCAGGCCGCGCACGTCCTCCGCCCTGACGAGCGAGGGGCGGGATGCCAGCGCCTCACCGACGCGCTGTACCTGCGAGACATCGCTCCACTCGGGCTGTTGTAACGCCGTGCTCAGCCTGATATCGGGCATGACGAGGTCACCAATCTCCATCGGTTGAAGGCGCCCTGCGCGCCGGGATCGTCCTTGACTCGGTGGGGGATGTCCAGAGATGGTCGCCTGGCTGGTGGGCTGACCATGAATGCTGATCGGCTTTCCGGCCGCCGCCCTGACACGGCCACCGCCGACGACCGTGAGTCATCGAAGCCGGTGAAGGGAGCGGTCGCCGCTAGGTGGGGATCCCCTCACGCTTGACCTCGGGGACGGGGATGCCCAGCGCGCGCAGCTGCTCGAACGGGTTCATGAACTCCCGCTGCTGCCTGATCTTCCCGTTCTCCAGCAGAAACGAGTGCAGGAAGTGGTTCTCGTATCGGCCCTCGGGATAACCGGGGAAACGAATTGCCCCGGCACCGTCGCACTCGACCCAGAAGAAGTTCGGGTCCTGAGTTTCGAAGATCTCGACGTTGAACCAGACCCAGTCGGGAAAACACTTCAGTGACCAGACCGCGTGCTCCCCGAGCCGGTCGCGGCCGTGAATGGCGATCGGCTGTCCGGTGTCATTGGTCCACAGGCCGCCGACACCGTCCTCGGTAAAAAGCAAGTGCCGCCGAAGACGGTCCTGCCCCCTGGTGTTCATATAAATTTCAACCGTTGCTCGGTTGATCTTCCGAAGCTCCACTTCCGCACTGTTTCCCGGGAAATGAGAACTGTCCGACATGACAAACCCTCCGATGATTGCCGTCTTCGCAGACGGTATTCCAGCCCTCCGGCAAACGGAAGGGGTGTACTGCCGCCGCCTGAACAATTGGCGGT
This sequence comes from Streptosporangium sp. NPDC049644, assembly GCF_040675205.1. NCBI lineage: Bacteria > Bacillati > Actinomycetota > Actinomycetes > Streptosporangiales > Streptosporangiaceae > Streptosporangium > Streptosporangium sp. NPDC049644. The sequence goes on from NZ_JBFAOJ010000123.1 coordinate 7,809, forward strand.
CAGCCGGCTTTCTCGGACTTCCGCGACACCACGCTGGCCAGCTTTTTCCAATCCTCACAGCGCTTGAGCACCACGGCGTGGATGAGCGGCACGCAATGGATGGGGACCGCCTCGGCGATCTCCTCCCACTGGGATTGCTCCATTTCGGTGAGCAGGAGCATCCGCAGCAGCGTCCGCCCGGACTCCGTCGACCGCAGGGACGGGTCCCGGACGAGCTTCTGCACCACCGACACGGTCTCGACCGCGGTGGCCTTCATCTCCCCCCTCGGCGACCTCGTCCCGTTCCGGGGCGGGGCGACGGCGGCCGCGCCCTCCTCCGGACCGCGCAGCCGCTCCGGGATCGGGTTCTGGCCGTGGTGGAGGCGTTGGCGAACGTCCCGAACCGTTCCCACCGAAAGGCCGGTCTTCCTCGACAGCTCGCGCAGCGAGATCTCGGGATTGGTCGCCATCAGGGCCGCGGCGTTGTAGCGTCCCTCGACGCTGCTGACCGGCCGGGCCCTTCCGTCCTGCCCGAGGCGGCTGTCCAGACGCGAAGCCGCCTCACCCGCCCGGCTGCGGACCTTGCCCACGGTCTTGGGGCTCAGTCCCGTACGTTCCGCGATGGCACGATCCGACCAGCGCGGGTGGGAGCCGATGATGCGCTGGGCGGCGGCCTTGCGCTCATCCAACGTCAGCGGCAGGCCGTGCCTGACATTGAGCTGTACGGAAAGGACGAACGCATCCGCCTCGCTTCCGTCAAAGAAATGAACTGTGATTTCTGTCACACCTCTCATTGCGGCGACGCGCAACCGGTGCGCGCCATCGATCACGCGCATGGTCGGACGGTGTACAAAGATCGGGTCCGTACTGTTTTCGGTCTCCGCGAGACGGCGAATATGCGCAGGGTCTTCCGCTTGTTTGCGGGGCAAAAGCGAGGGCATGAGATCGCCCATGGAGACGACCCCTTTCGGCAGATCCCGGAGCAGATCCGATACCTCGGGAAGATGCTTCTTGTCATTCCGATCGGTGTCGGCTGCGACGTGAAGTGTCACGGTGATACCTTCCTTCATGAAGGAGTGACGGTAAGGTGAATTCTTCGCAAGAAGCACACCTAGGCACCAACCTGGTTGTCAACACCTTGATTTCAGAGAAAAGCGGTCCTTTTGGGACAGGAACAAACGAACAAAAGCGGGCCCGCGCAACGGCGCACCCGGCCGGACGGCAGGCCTCTCCATTGAGGCTCAGCGGATCGGTGACAGGTGTGGCGACCAGCGCTTTCGCGGATCTATGAAGTTGGCGATGAACATCGGGACGGGTCGGGCAGGGTGCTATACGAGTTGGTGGCCGGTGTCACGTCCTGGCCGGCCGGTGGCGGTCGAGCGACCGGGTCCTGTCGGCGGGAGCTCTGCGGGACACCCCTCCACCGCGGCCTCGAACAGCTTGACGCGGTCGTGAACCCACCGGACCTCGATGGCGACGGCGTCGGTGGCGATCCGCTCGTCGCGACGCCGTCCCAGCGGCGTGTCCGACCTCATGTCGCCGCACAACCACTCGGCCTCTTCCCACGAACACCCCGTCGCAGGGCTCACGACCATCACCTCGAAGCCTCTCGGTCCGGACAACGAGACCCCCTGACGGCCGACGGATGTTCATCCAGTACCGGTAAAGTGAGCGGTGCGAGGGTGAGCGATCCAATCGATCTCGCGCCGTCCGTCTCGTCACTTTCTTATGACGAAATGCGACGACGAAAGGTGACCGATGAACGATCAGGCCGTTTTGGTGGAGCACTTCAGCCGGTCTCGCGACCATCTGCGATCCGTGGCGTACCGCATGCTCGGATCAGTGGACGAGGCGGACGACGCCGTACAGGAGGCCTGGCTGCGAGCCCATCGCGTCGGGGCGGACGCCGTCGTCAACGTGACCGGATGGCTGACCACGATCGTCGGCCGCGTCTGTCTCGACATGTTGCGCTCACGCCGGCGCCGGAACGAGGAGTTCACCGAGACAACCGAGCTGGAGCTGCTGGGCGGCCACAATGAGGCCACCGATCCGGAGAGGGAGGCGGTGCTGGCCGACTCCGTCGGGCTCGCCCTGCTCGTGGTCCTCGACAGGCTCGGGCCGGCCGAGCGCATCGCCTTCGTGCTGCACGACCTGTTCGCCGTGCCGTTCGACGAGATCGCCGAGATCGTCGAGCGGTCGCCGTCGACCACGAAGAAGCTGGCGAGCCGAGCCCGCCACCGGGTGCACGGCGCCGCCTCCGTTCCGGCCGCCGACCTCGGCCTGCAGTGGAAGGTCGTGGACGCCTTCCTCGCCGCATCACGCGCCGGCGACCTGGACGCCCTCCTCGGCGTGCTGGCTCCCGACGTCATCAGGCGAGCGGACCTCACCGCGCTGCGTGGAGACGGGCAGACCGAGGTGCGCGGCGCCCGCGCCGTCGCCAAGGAGACGCTCACCAACTCCGGCCTGGCGCGCTTCGCCCGGCCCGCTCTCGTCAACGGCGTCATCGGAGCCGTCGTCGCACCACGCGGGCAGCTGACGCTCGTCCTCGAAGTGGTGATCGACGGTGGCCAGATCACCGCGATCAACGTCGTCGGCGACCCGGCCCGGCTGCGCCGCTTCCACCTCGCCGTCGCCGAACCCACCTCCGTTCTTCTCGCACACGATTGAATTCCCGCCACCGGTTCACGCACTATCCTCCCTGCGGCTTCGACGACCGTTGAGAGGGAGACCAATGATCATCAATCCCCGGCTCACCGTGCTGTACGTCAGCGACCAGAGCAGGACCCTGGAGTTCCTCACCGAGACGCTCGGCTTCGAACTGGCGGCCGACGTCCCCTACGGTGACGATCGGCGCTGGGTCGAGGTCCGCCTGCCGGGCGCGCAGACCTGCGTGGCGCTCGCCGCCGTCGAACCGGCCGTCCTGGAGACGCTCCGCGCGCAGGCCGGACGGATGACGCACGGCTGGTTCGACTGCGACGATCTCGACGCCACCTGCGCGGACCTGCGTACCCGGGGTGTCGAGATCGTCGTGGAGCCGCAGGCCGCCTCCTGGCGTGAGGGCGGCCGATGGGCACAGATCGCCGGTCACGACGGCAACCTCTACGGGCTGACCGAACACGGCCGCTGACAGCCGGACGGCGTCGGGCGCCCTCGACCGCCCGGCGCGCAACTGAGCGCTTTCTTCAGTTGCACACCCGCGCGATCGGGCTCGGACGGGCACCGTCCGAACCCGCGGACTAGTGCTTCAGCGGACTGTCGTCCCCGGACTCGACGGCGGCGTGACCGTTGTGTCCCTCGTCGAGAGGCACCTTCTCTCCTCCGTACGTCGTGGACATGCGGACTCGCAGCCTGCCCAGGGGGCCGCGCATGCCCTTGGGCGGGATGCCCGCACCGTCGTGGGCCGACAGCGTCGGCACCGCCTCCTTGCCACGCAGGTGCGCCTCGGCCTCCTCCGACGGCGGCGCGTGGACCTCGATGAACCTGCCGTCCGGCAGACGCTTGATCACACCGGACGCCACGCCGTGCCCGATGATGGCCGCGTCGGAACGCTGCAGCCCCAGACAGACGCGGTAGGTGATGATGTACGCGAGTACCGGCCCGACGACCACCAGGACGCGGCCGGCGTAGGTGGTGGTGTTCAGGCTGATATGGAAGGTGGACGCGATCTCGTCGTTGGACGCCAGCAGCCACAGCACGCCGTAGAACACGACGACCGACATGCCGATCGAGGTGCGGTGGGGATTGTTACGAGGGCGGTCCACGATGTGGTGCTCGCGGTTGTCTCCGGTGATCCACCGTTCGGCGAACGGGTAGAGGATCATCCCGGTGATGATGAGGCCCAGCGGCACCAGCGCCGGGATGATCACACTCAGCGGCAGCGTGCCCGCCTGGTCGGCGCCGAAGAGGTTGATCTCCCACGCGGGCATCAACCGCAGCGCGCCTTCCAGGAAGGCCATGTAGAAGTCGGGCTGAGAACCGGCGGAGATGTCCGCCGGACTGTACGGGCCGAAGAGCCAGATCGGGTTGATCTGGGCGAAGGTCCCCAGCCCGGCCAGCACCGCGAAAGTGAACAGGAAGTACGACCCGGCCTTGAGCATGAAGGCCGGGTAGAACGGCGCACCCATCACGTTCTGGTTGGTGCGCCCCTTTCCCGGCATCTGGGTGTGCTTCTGCACCCACATCAGCACCATGTGCGCCGAGACCAGCGCCAGGATGATGCCCGGAAGCAGCAGGATGTGGATGGAGTAGAAGCGCGAGATGACATCGTCGCCCGGATACTCACCGCCGAACAGGAAGAACCTCAGATACGTCCCGATCACCGGCAGCGAGATGATCGCCCCCTCGGTGACCCGCATGCCCGCGCCGGACAGCAGGTCGTCGGGGAGCGAGTAGCCGGTCAGCCCTTCGAAGAGCGCCACCGTGAGCAGCAGCACTCCGATGATCCAGTTGAGCTCGCGCGGCTTGCGGTAGGCGCCGGTGAAGAACACGCGCAACGCGTGGATCATCATGCCGGCTATGAACAGCAGGGCCGCCCAGTGGTGGACCTGCCTGATGAGCAGGCCGCCGCGCACCTCGAAGCTGATCTCCAGTGCCGAGGCGTAGGCCTCGGACATCCCCACACCCCGCAGCGGTTCGTAGACACCGTCGTAGATCACATGGCTCATGCTCGGTTTGAAGAAGAACGTCAGGAACGTTCCGGTGAGCAGCAGGATGACGAACGAGTAGAGCGCGATCTCGCCGAGCAGGAACGACCAGTGGTCGGGGAATATCTTCCGCATGTTGCGTTTGACGAAGTCGCCCGCCCCGATACGGTCGTCGAGAAAGCTCGACGGGCCGGCGACGGCCTTGGGAACCGTCTTCGGTTCGGTGCTCATGCCGTACCTCCCTTCTGCCTGACCTCGGCCTCGGCGTCACCGCGCTCCCAGTAACCGGGGCCGACGGGCACCGCGAAGTCGCCCCTGGCGATCCCTTGGCGGCTCGTCCGGCGTTTCTCGGCAAAGCCGTCCCCAGCGGTCGCGAGCGCCACGCCAGCAGGCCTGCCCACCTGGGGTGACCTGCCGTGGACCGTCCCGGCCAACTTGCCTTGCAAAGACATCCGTGCCTTCACCAGCTCTCAGAAGGGGGCATCTCTCTCTAAGGAAGACGTTCGCCGCCCCCGGAACGTGACACGCGCCCCCTCGCACCGCGAGCGATGTCACGTCGCCGCTCCGCGGTGCGTCTTACTTGGTAACCGAGCTTGAATCCGAGCACCGCGTCCGTATCGCATAACGGGGTGAATCCTCTTGGTCTCCGTTCCAGACGACTCCTACATCGACCCCAGTGCCTGGCGGATTCCCATGGACGCCATCGGGGGGACACTGTCGATGAACACGTCGAAAGGTCCGCGGCTCCTTTACGAGCTGCCCTGTTTCCACGGCTCCTTCTACCTGCGACCGAGTGGAGTGCTGGCGGGATTCGCGCTGCAGCTGCCGCTGCCGTCCTGCCCGGCGTGGCTGCGCGACGACGAGGCGCCGGTGCTGTTCTGGGAATCGGTGGACCTCGCGGCCGACGGGTCCTCGAACGGGGTCGACGGGCAGGCCCGGCTGCGGCTCGGCCGGCAGGAGGCCTTCACGACCGTGTCCGGTCTGTGCACCGAGATCCCCGTCGGCCGCTCGGGCCGCTCCTATCTGAAGATCATATTGGAGACGGTGTTCTCCTCCCTGCTGCTGCGCTGGCCGGCCGAGGCGCAGAAGCGGCTGCGCCCGGCGACGCTCAAGCTGTTCGGCGAGATCCGCCCCGCCCGGGTCGCGCCGGGCTCGCTTCCGGACCAGCCGCGCTGAGAAGGCGAAGCTCCGGAAGGTGCCCTCCGGTGGGTCCGCGGCGCTGCCCGCGCCCCGCACCGCGCAGCGGGCCACGGTGCCGAGCGGTACGCCCCCGCGCGGGCCCGTGCGGGCCCGCGCGGATTCGCCATCGGGTCCGGTCACCGCTCCCCTTCGATGCCCCCCAGCTTGTCCTGGTTCGCGATGATCCAGATCTGCGTGATGCGGTCGGTGACCGGATCCAGATCGACCACGACGACGGCGACCGTCTCACCGGCGGCGACGATGAGCGCGGCGGGACCTCCGTTGACGTCCACCACGGACCCGCCGCCGCGTTCGCCCGGCGACGCCCCGGCCGACGGCCGCAGCACCTTCTGGATGCCATGGATCAGCAGGCGGCTGACCTTCTGCGCCCCCCGTACCGAGGTCCGGGGCACGCCGCGCAGGCCGTTCCCGTCGCTCCACAGCGTGACCTCGGGGGCGAGCAGGTCGAGCAGCCTGTCGATGTCGCCGCCCAGGCACGCGGCCAGGAAGCGCTCGGTGACCTGCATGCGGACCTTGCGGTCGTAGCGGAACCGGGGCTGTCGCTCACGCACGTGCGCGCGAGCGCGGCGGGCGATCTGCCGGACCGTGGGCTCGGAGCGACCGAGCACGGCCCCGATGTCGGCGAAGGAGAACTCGAACGCCTCGCGCAGCACGAAGACGACTCGCTCCAGCGGGGAGAGGGTCTCCAGCACCACCAGCATGGCCATGGAAACCGAGTCGGCCGTCTCGGCGCCCTCTCCGATCTCCGGCCCGGTCGGCAGCGGTTCGGGCAGCCACGGTCCCACGTAGGCCTCCCGGCTGGCCTTGGCCCGCCGCAACCGATCGAGAGCGAGCCGGGTCGAGACCTGGATGAGGAAGGACTGCGGATCGGTGACCCGGGAATGGTCGACGCGGTTCCATCGCAGCCATGACTCCTGAACGACGTCCTCGGCGTCGGCCACGCTGCCCAGCACCCGGTATGCCACTTTGAACAACAGCTTCCGGTTCTTCTCGAAGTCTGCGACCGACCTGGCGTCCGCATCAGTCACTGCGGCTTTACCCTCCTCGTTGTCGGGTTCCCCTACTCATGTAGACGCCCCGGACGTTCGAGAAGTGACATCCTCCGCCGACTCCACCACCCGCTCCCGGTGGCGGCCGCCTCTGCCGCCGCACGCCAGGCGTCCGCCGTCGAACGCGCCTACCGGAATTCCGGTCAGGCCGGTACTGGGGTTTCCTCACCAAACCACGAGCGGCGAACCGCCGTACCTCGATCTGGCTACACGGTGATGACGATCTTTCCTAGGGCCCTGCCCCCGGTCAGACGGCGGATGGCCTCGGGGACCTCGCCCAGCGGGTACGTCCGGTCGATGACCGGCGTGAGCTTCCCTGCCTCCAGGAACTCCATCAGGACGGCCATCGAGTCCTTCCTGCTCGGCGCCGACGAACTCGGCTTCGACAGTTGGCTCCGGAACCCGGAGATCGCCATCAGCTTGAAGAAGTGCGGCAGGCTTCCCAGCCAGCGGCCACCCACATCCCCGAAGCGATCGTGCCCGATGAGCACGTAGGTCCCCTCGGGCATGAGGGCGTGCCGACAGTCCGAAAACGAGTGGTTCCCGGGAACGTCGAAGATCAGGTCGTAGCGCTCACCACTCCGGGTGAAGTCCTCCCGGGTGTGGTCGATGACACGGTCCGCGCCGAGCGAACGCACCATGTCCAGTTTCGCCTTGTCGTCGACGCCGGTCACCGTCGCTCCGTACGCTTTGGCGAGCTGTACGGCGAAGGACCCCACGCCGCCGCCGGCACCGTTGACCAGCACACTTTGGCCTGGCCGCAGCCGTCCCTCCGGAAGGTTCCGCAAGGCGATGAGTCCGGAGGTGGGTACGGCCGCGGCCTGCTCGAAGGTGACGTTGCCGGGCTTCGACGCCAGGGCGTCCTGTGAGACGGACACATACTCGGCGAAGGCGCCGCCGTTCTTCCACTGGTTGCCTCGGATGGTCTCGCCGAACACCTCGTCGCCCGGCCGGAACCGCGTCACCTTCCGGCCCACCGATTCCACGTGGCCGGCCACATCCGTTCCCGGAACGCGGTTCTTCGGTCTGAGCAGCCCGGCTCCCATCAGACGCAGGACGTACGGTCGGCCACTCACGACGTGCCAGACATCCGGATGGACGGAGGCCGCGCGAACGCGTACCAGCACCTCGTCCTCCTTGACCACCGGCTTGTCGATCTCTCGAAGTTCGAGAACCTCGGGTGAGCCGTACGCGTCCTGGACAACCGCCTTCATGAGGGTCTCCCGCGCCGTCGCGACACTGCGGCAATTCACGACATCATACGTCGCGGCCTCATCGCCCCGAGAAGCCGATTTCCCGGCCGATCAGGGACGCGTGACACCCGGGATCCCGGCGGACGCGCGGTTCAGCGACCGGCTCCCGGGACGACGTGCCCCGACTCGTAGGCGAAGACGACGAGTTGCGCGCGATCACGGGCGCCGAGCTTGGTCATCGTCCTGCTGACGTGCGTCTTGACCGTGGCGTGGCTGATGACCAGGTGGCCGGCGATCTCCTCGTTGGACATGCCGGCCGCCACCAGCGCCAGGACCTCGCGCTCCCGCTCGGTCAGTCGCTCCAACCCCGGACCGGCCACCGGGCGCGGCGGTGTGGCGACGTACTCCTCGATCAGCCGCCGGGTGACGGACGGCGACAGCAGCGCGTCGCCTCGGGCGGCCACCCGCACCGACTGCAGCAGTTCGGCGGGCTCGATGTCCTTGAGCAGGAAGCCACTGGCGCCCGCGCGCAGGGCGGCGAAGACGTACTCGTCAAGGGCGTAGTTGGTGAGGATCACCACCCGGACCCCGTCGAGCTCGGGATCCGCGCCGATCCTGCGGGTCGCCTGGATCCCGTCGAGCAGCGGCATCCGCACATCCAGCAGCGTGACGTCCGGCAGCAGCCGCCGGGTCAGCTCGACGGCCTCCACCCCGTTGCCCGCCTCGCCGACCACGACGATGTCGTCGGCGAGTTCGAGCAGGGCACGGAAACCGGCGCGCATCAGCGCCTGGTCGTCGGCCAGCAACACCCTGATCACGGCTGCCCGGCCAGCGGCAGCTCGGCGCGGACGGCGAACCCTCGCCGGCCGCGCGGCCCGGCGGTGAGCGAGCCGCCGACGGCCACCGCGCGCTCGCGCATCCCGATCAGGCCCATCCCGTGCTCCACGATGCCCGTGCCGGACTCACCGTCGTCCTCGACGCGTACCACGATCATGGCGGGATGGTATTCCAGCGTCAGCGCGATCGACGCGTGCCCGGCGTGGCGCAGCACGTTGGTGAACGCCTCCTGTGTGACGCGGTAGGCCGCCCGGTCGACGTCCGGGGGAAGCCCGCGTGGCACTCCCACGGTGGTGAACCTCACCGGTAGCCCCGCCGCCTCGGCCCTGGCCACCAGCCTCGGCAGGCGTTCCAGCCCCGTCTCCGGACCGTCCGGCTCCGCCTGCCGCAGCACCCCCAGTGTGGCGCGCAGTTCCCGCATCGCCTCGTGTCCCGAATCCTTGATCGCGACGAGCGCCTCGCGGGCCCGCTCGGGCTTTCGGTCCAGCAACTCCAGGGCGACCGACGCCTGAAGGTTGATGACCGAGATGCTGTGGGTGAGCGTGTCGTGCAGTTCCTGGGCGATCCACAGCCGTTCCTCTCCCGCCCGGCGCAGCGCGGCCTCCTCTCGGGTGCGCTCGGCCTCGGCCGCACGCCGCTCGACCTCCCGCACGGAGGCGCGGCGGTTCCTGACGACCTCCCCGATGACCACCATCGCCACCAGCCATCCGCTGAGCAGACTGAACCCGTCGCCGGGCGCGGGGTCGGAGTCGGACAGCGCGATGAGGCCGTAGACACCCACGGCCAGTGCCACGGCGAGCGCGACGGCAAGCCTGCGGCGGCCGAGGGTCGCCGCAGTGTAGATCGCCGTCAGCGCGGGCGCGGCGACGAAGACACCCGGATACCGCCCCGCGTAGTAGGCGACGCCGCACGCGACGGCGACCACCCCGACGACCATCGGCGCCCTTCGGCGGAAGGCCAGCGCCAGCGACGACACCGTGATCAACGCCAGACCCGTGCTGTCCAGCGGCCGCTCGAACGGCCCCGACCAGGACAGTCCGCCGTAGGTGCCCGCGACGATCCCGGTAAGCGCGGCCAGCGCGATCAGCGTGTCCGTCCTGTGGTTCCTCACCTCTGCCACGGTAGGCCACCGGATCCGGCCGGTCCTCCCGCCGGCCGGGGAGGTCCGGCGTACCTCCCCGGTGGCATCCCGGGGCCTCGGATACATCCTGGGGTGTAGCGCGGAACGCCGTCTTCGGGGCGACGATCGTCAAGCCCCGAATCGGAAGCATGGCTCGCATGGACTCCCCACCCTTCCCTGGCTGGATCATCCGGTCACTGCGCCTGTTCGCCACCGCGCACCTGCTCGGAGTGCTCGGGCAGGCCGCGCTGGCCGGGCTGTTCGTCACCGGTGACGTGGACATGCTCACCTGGCACCGGAACAACGCCGGCGTGACGCACGTCCTGCTCTACCTCCAGCTCGGGGCCGCGATCGGACTGTGGCGGCCCGGCCGGGGCCCGCTCTGGCCGGCCGGGGCGAGCGCCGGGCTCGTGACCCTGGAGACGGCGCAGGTCGTCCTGGGCCAGGACCGGGTCGTCGCCCTGCACTTCCCGCTCGGCATGGCGATCTTCGGCCTCTCCGCCGTACTGTGCGCATGGACGTGGCGGGGCCTGCGGACGGCCGCGGCATGACCTCCCGCAGAGCTTTCCTCGGCCTGCTGGGCGGCGCGGGCCTCGCCGTCGCCGGATGCGGGGGCCTGACCGGCGAGACCGCCGGCGAGGCCCTTGCCAGCGCGTTGCCGCTGCCCAGGCCGTTCACCGTCCCGCTGCCCGTCCCCGCACTCGCCCGGCCGACGCGGCCGGGCCACTACGAGGTGGTCCAGCGCGCGGCCCGGATGGAGGTCATCCCCGGCACCACGACCGAGGTGTGGGGGTTCGACGGAACCTTCCCCGGGCCGACCTTCGACCTGCGCCGAGGCGGCCGTACCACCGTCAGGGTGCGCAACGAGTTGCCGGTGCCCACCTCCACCCACCTGCACGGCGGCGTCACCCCGCCCGACTCCGACGGTTACCCGACAGATCTCGTGGTGCCCGCGGGCCAGGGGTTCGGGCCGCCGCCGGGGGGCCACTCCCGGCATGGGACGGACGCGGACCTGTCGTCGTGGACGTTCCACTCCGGGGCCAGGGACTACCTCTACCCGCTGGACCAGCGGGCCGCCACGCTCTGGTACCACGACCACCGGATGGACTTCACCGCGCCGCAGGTGTGGCGGGGGCTGGCCGGGTTCCTGATCGTCCGCGACGACGAGGACGACGCTCTGCCGCTGCCGAAGGGCGAGCGCGACATCCCAGTGATGATCTGTGACCGGTCCTTCGAGGAGGACGGCTCGTTCCGCTACCCGTCGCTCGACCCGAGCCTGCGGGTCACGCCGGGAGTCGAGGACGCCTACATGGAGGGTGTCGAAGGCGACGTGATCCTGGTCAACGGCGCCCCGTGGCCGTTCCTGGAGGTGTCGGCCACCCGCCACCGGCTGCGCCTGCTCAACGCCTCCAACGCCCGGCGATACCGGCTGGAGCTGTCCCCCGGCGGCCGCTTCACACAGGTCGGCAGCGACGCCGGGCTGCTGACCGCGCCGGTGACGCACTCTGCGGTCGTCATCGCCCCCGCCGAACGGTTCGACCTGGTCGTGGACTTCTCCGACTACCCGGTGGGCAGTGAGGTGACCCTGCTCAACACCCTGGGAAGCGGCCCCACCAGGAACGTGATGCGTTTTCTGGTCACCAGGCGGGCCGTCGACGGCAGCGCGATCCCGAAACGACTGTCGCGGCCGGAGCCCGCCGACCGCTCCTCGGCGGTGACCACCAGGACGTTCGACTTCCGCGCCACCAGGCGGGGACCGGGTGCTCTTTGGACGATCAACGGGCGACCGTTCCGGCCGGGCAGGCCGCTGGCCCGGCCGCGTCTCGGCACGGCCGAGATCTGGCGGTTCACCAGCGACTTCCACCACCCCGTACACGTGCACCTGGCCCACTTCCAGGTGCTCTCCCGCAACGGCAGGCCGCCCGCCGCCACCGACGCGGGCTGGAAGGACACCGTGGACGTGCGACCGTACGAGGTCGTGGAGGTGCTCGTCCGCTTCGAAGGTCACCGAGGCCGCTACATGGCGCACTGCCACAACCTCGAACACGAGGACATGGCGATGATGGCCGACTTCGAAGTGGTGTGACCGCTCCCGGCCAACACCCCGGAAGAGGTCGTCTATATCGGCTCGATCAGCAAGAGCCTGTCGCCGGCGTTGCGGCTCGGGCTCCGCACATCGCGCCCACCGGCATCGCCGCCGGACTGCACGTGGTGCTGCACCTGCCTCCCGGAACCGAGCGCTCCGTCGTCGAGGCAGCGGCCTGGCAGTCGATCGCCCTGGACGGTCTCGCCGACTTCCGCCACCCGGCCGCCGCCATGCCCGCCCACGACGGCCTGGTCGTCGGCTATGCCGCCCCGCCAGAGCACGCCTACGGGCCCGCGCCGGAGGCGCTGTGCCGAATCCTCCCTTCGGCCCCCGCCGGGAGCTGACCTGCCATGGCGGTCACCACCTCGATAAGCGGCGCGGCCGACAACCCTCCGCCTCGGGGAACGGCCCAGAAGCGGCCGGTGTGCTCGCCGTACCAGACCGTCCACCACGGCAGCCGCCTGGCCGGCTCCTGCCCCGCCGCCCTGTTCGCGGCGTCCTCCGCCACCCGATCGTCCGCTCGCGCCCACCTCCGGTCACCGAATCCATCGGCGCCATTAGAAGGCGCGTACGACCGGCAGCGGAGGATGACAACCGGCGACGGCACCGAACAGGCCGGACGTCCTCCCCCATCGAAGATCTGTCCTGCCAAAGATCAGGCGACGGCCACCTTGAGTCGTCTGCCGTCCGCCGTACGGACCGGCGCACGCGGACTCAGAAACCACCCCCTCCCCCAGACCGGCCGCGCGAAGGCGCGGCTCGGGCGAGCCCGTCTGGCCCGCCAAGCCACCCCCGGACAGCGGGGACGATGGAGACGGCGGCGGGGGTGGATCTGCGGCCCTCGGCGTCACCCGCCTGGCCCGCCTGGGCCAGGCCGAGCCCCGGCTGACCGTCGGCGAGACCGAGATGGCCCCGTCCTACCCCTCCTCGCCGAATGGTTCGCCCGAGGCAGCACCGAGACACAGATCCGAACCGTGCCGACCGTCGGACTCCCCGACGAGATCCGCTCACCCGCAAAACTGATCATGCACCGGCTGCGGGCCAAACTGCCCGCCCTTGCGTCGGCGACCACGCCTTCCAGGCCCGCGGCCCGCGCCGAGTGCGACGATTGCGCACGCCCTGTACCGAACCCCGGCAGATGCCCTCAGTGCGTTGACACCCAGACCGGAAAACCCGCCCCGACCGCGGACGTGAAACGCGGTGCCACCCTCGCCCGCGAGCTGTTGAAGCGGCCACGCCTCATAGCTGCATAAATCACACCTTCCCGCCCGAATCTGCGACGGCACCACCGACAATCAGCAACACGAGCGTCGCTTGGCCCTCGCGACCTGAACCATGAGATGGTGGCGTGGTCGCATCCCCCGCGCCACCCGGACATAAGCGCCGCCTGGCCCTCACAACCTGAGCACGGGACCGCCACGAGATCGCGGCGCGATCACATCCTGCGCCGTACAACTCGACCACGCTTCGAGCACACACCACCCCGGCACAAGCCCCACATCAGCAGCGCTTGTCCAGTCTGTCGACAAGCTTTCGGCCACCCGCCATCGGTGATACTCAATAACCCGAAACATCCGGGCACGGCGGCGGGCGGCGCGGGCAACACGACGCGCCGGCCGATCGTGCCCGCTCGATCGAGAAGGCCCACCCCTCTGAGGAACACGACGAAGGCCGGTGACGGGCCTTCGGTCACTTGATCGTTTCGGTGGTGGCTCGCTAGGGTTGGGCGCCTTTGCTCGGAATCCTGTCCGCTCGTGCCCGAGGGTGTTCCCGTGCGCCGTTACCGTTTCGGCAGAGTCGCCACGCTGTTCGCCGCCGTCTATGTGGCCGTGGTCGTCGTGGCCGGTGTCCGCGCGCTGGCCACCGGCGATCCCGCGCTGCTGCGCGAGATCGTCACCGGAGGGTGGGACGCGGACCTCGTGCCCTACACCTGGTGGGTGGAGCTCCTCATGGTCGCGGGCGGAGTCCTGCAGGGATGGGCCTACTGGCAGGTGCTACGCGGGCGTCCGGCCGGGGCGGCGGCGGTCAACGCCAGGCCGGTCCGGCTGCTGCGGGCCGCCCTGTACCTCAGCCTCGCCTGCACGCTGCTGTACCTGCTTCCGATCCCGTACCAGTGGTGGTCCGGCCTGCCTTTCGACCTGCTCCAGGTAGCCGTCGTCGGGCTGTTCTTCGTGGTCCTCGCCGGGGTCCTGCCTCGATGGCTGCGGCTGCTCGGGCTCGTGGCGGGGCTGGTGAACGCCGCCATGGGCATGGCCTACACCGTCGCCTACGGCCTCGGCCACTACTCCGTTCTGCAGTTCGTCTCTCCGTACCAGCTCGGCAACGTCGTCTACCTGCTGTGGCTGGTGCCGGTCCTGGTCGGCCAGGCCAGGGACGCGCGGTGGAGCCGAGGCACCGTACGGCTGGGCAGGGCCTCGGCCGTGCTGTCGCTGCTGTCGTCGGGAGGTGGTTCGTTCATCTCGTTCGGCGGTTCGGGCATCGACTACGACCTGCTGCTGCTCATGGTCCTGGGCGTTCTGGGCGTCTTCGGGACGGTGTGGCAGGCACGCTCCGCCCACGAGTTGGGCGCCCTGGCACCCGCACCGTCTCCGGTGCCTGCGGTCCGGGGAGCACCCGCGCGGGCGTGGCCCCTGGCCGCCGTGGCCGTGGTGCTCCCGCTGATCCCCGCGGCCGTCAACCTCGCGGACGGCATGCCCGCGTGGATCGGCCCCCGGGGCGCGGTCGACGACCTCTTCCACGGGCACGTGAGCTATCCGGCGACGGTGCTCTGGGTCGCCCTGGACCTGCTCATCGGGGTCGGCGCCCCGGCCGTACTGGTCCTGGTCGCGGTCGTACGCAGGACCAGGCGGCTGCTGCGTGCCACGATGCTGGCCCTGACCCTCGCCGCGGCGGCAGGCGTCGCCACCGCCCTCACGGCGAAGGCCAAGGCGGACTGGCAGTTCGTCCCCGAGATGACCGAGCAGCGGCTGGCCCTGTACCCGGACGAGCTGTTCGACCAGAACGAGAAGGGTGAGATCCTTTTCGGGCTCTCTCCGCTGTGGTACAGCGCCGCGCTCACCGCCTCCGCTCTCGTCCTGTTCCTCCTGTACCGCGCCCCGCCCGCCGCCCGCCCGCGCCACCATGTGCTCTTGGCGGCGCTGGCCACCTTCGTGGCCCTGTGCCTCCTGCCGGTGGCCGACGAGGCGCGCGGTCCGGTCACCACGGCCGAGGACTGCTCGCCTCCCGAGCCTTGGGAGACGGGCGGCGAGCCCGTGCAACCCCCGCCGCCGACCGGCCCGCGCGACTTCATCTGCGCCGTACGCCAGCAGCAGGCTCTTCCGTTCGCCGCCACCGCGCCCGACCAGGTGCTGCTCGACCGTGGCCGTTACCTGTGCGCCGCCTACACCCGCAACGATCCGCGCGAGCTGGCCCGCCTGCGGGAGGTGGAAGGGGTGAACGTCCGCGACCTGAGCGGGGTACTCGCCGGGATCTGCCCTGCCGCGAACGCGAAGGTCACAGCGGAAGCGGCCGCCGAGGATCGCGAGTTCAACGAGTTCATCGCCGAGGAGCAGCGCAAGTGCGACGCCACCCCGCGTCACCGCCCCCTCATCACGCCCGCCAAGGCGATCCGCCTCAAGGAGCCGGAGTGGCCCGAGGCGAGGCTGGAGCTGTACGACGAATACGCCGGCGAGGGCAGAAGCACGAGCGCCGGTCCGGTCACCGCCGGGCCCGGCTACGTGACGGTGAGCACACATTCCGACTTCCACGTCTGCGTCACGCTGGAGACCTACAGGCGCCGCCCACCGGTCGAGACCAAGGGCTGGGACAACGTCGTCGAGGTCGGCTACACCAACCAGGGCAGCGAGATGATCTTCATGGACGGTCTGAGCGGCACCGAGCTGCCGGACCTGTCGCTCAACGGCCGCAAGGGGCACTACCGCATCCGCGTGCACTTCGCCTGGTTTCCCTGGAAGGGCGAGAAGTACGGCACCCAGCGGCTGCTGATCATGGCGTACCCCGGACCGGGTGACAAGGTCGTCACCTATCGCAGACCGCCGAAGCGACGTTGACGAAGTCCTCATCACTCGTGCCGATGTCGGTCGCGGTCACGTCTCGAAGACCAGCCCTGTCGTTGACGAAGCTGACACGAAAGGCACTTGAGGATCGTTATCCGTGGTCGGCGCGCTTCAGGAAAGAACCGGCATGCGGTGAGGACGCCGGGGTGCGGCGGTTGTCCGGCAGGGTCTGCACCCGGCGAAGTCGCCG
>NZ_JBFAOJ010000124.1:0-24051 GCF_040675205.1 Streptosporangium sp. NPDC049644
ATCTGATCACGCACCGGTTGCCGCTCGCGGAGGTTCTGGAGGGGATCGACATCGTCAGCAGGGGCGAGGCCATCAAGGTCACCATCGAACCCTGACCGCCCCGGCCCTCGGAGCTTCGGGCCTTCGGGCCGGGCAGGAGCGAAAGGCCATACCGGGGAGCCGCCGGAGGGCACCCCGATCCACATCGGGGTGCCCCGCCCGCCTCCCGCCGGATCCGGCGGGAGGACCGGCGCAAGCTCACACCACTCGCAGAACACGCAGAAGGAGAACCGGAGATGCCGGAGAGGACAGTGGTCATCGCCTCAAGCACGGGCCTGCACGCCCGGCCTGCGAAGATCTTCGTGCAGGCCGCGGCCAAGCAGGGGATGCCCGTCCGCATCCGTGTCGGGGAAGGCAAACCCGTACCCGCCAACAGCATGCTCGCCGTGCTGGCGCTGGGTGCGACGCACGGCACGGAGGTCACCCTGGACGCGGAGGGACCGGGAGCCGACGAGGCACTCGACTCCCTCGCCGACCTGCTCGCCCGCGACCTCGACGCCGAAGAGACACCGCATGGCTGAGACGCTCAAGGGCCTGGGCGTGAGCCCGGGGCGGGCCGCCGGGCGAATCTGCCGGATGGCGGCCCCGCCGGAGCTGCCGGCCTCCGCGCCGGTCGCCGACGCCGACGCCGAACTCGGCCGGGCGCTGGACGCGCTGCGAGCCACCGCCGCCGAACTGGCGGAGCGGGCCGAGAAGGCGCCCGACGCCGACGCGCGGGCGATCCTGGAGGCGCAGTCCTTCATCGCCGATGACCCCGGTCTGCACGAGTCCGTGGAGGCCGGCGTCAGGTCGGGCAAGGACGCCGTGCACGCCATCGACGAGGCATGCGCCCACCATCGGCGCGCACTGCTGGCGGCGGGCGGTTACATCGCCGAGCGAGCCGCCGACCTCGACGACGTCCGTAACCGGGCCGTCGCGGCGGTGCTCGGCCTACCCGTCCCCGGGGTGCCCTCCCCCGGTCATCCCTTCGTCCTGGTCGCCGAGGATCTCTCCCCCGCCGACACGGTGAACCTGGACCCCGACAGCGTTCTCGCCCTCGTCACCTCACGGGGTGGCCCGACCAGCCACACCGCCATCCTGGCCCGCGCCCGCGGCCTGCCCGCCGTGGTCGCCTGCCGGGAGGTGAGCGAGGTCGGCGAGGGGACGTGGGTGTCCGTCGACGGTCTGCGGGGCGAGGTGGAGGTCGGCATCGGCGAGGAGGCCGCCGCCGAGATCCAACGCCTGGCGGAGGCCGAACGCCGCCGGACGAGCACGAGCCGGGGCCCCGGCCGGACCTCCGACGACCACCCGGTCAAGCTGCTGCTCAACATCGGCTCCGCGGCCGACCTCGCACCGCAGGGGGTGGACGCCGAGGGAGTGGGACTGTTCCGTACGGAGTTCCTCTTCCTGGACCGGCGTGAGGAGCCGGGCTACGAGGAGCAGGTGGCCGCCTACGCCGCGGTCTTCCGCGCCGCACCCGGCGGGCACGTCGTGGTCCGCACCCTTGACGCGGGCACCGACAAGCCGCTGCCGTTCCTCGGGCTGGCCGAAGAGACCAACCCGGCGCTGGGCGTGCGGGGGCTGCGGGTGTCCCGGGTCAGGCCCGAGGTGCTCGACACCCAGCTCGACGCCATCGCCGAGGCCGCGCGCCAGAGCGGGGCCGAGCCGTGGGTGATGGCGCCCATGGTGACGACGGTGGGCGAGGCGGCCGACTTCGCCGGGCGGGCCCGCGCCCGGGGAATCGCCCGCGTCGGGGCGATGGTGGAGGTCCCCGCCGCCGCGCTGCGCGCCGAACGCCTGCTGAAGGAGCTCGACTTCCTGAGCATCGGCACCAACGACCTGAGCCAGTACACCTTCGCCTCCGACCGGCAGCACGGAGATCTCGCCGACCTGCTCGACCCCTGGCAGGCGGCGCTGCTCCAGCTGATCGCCGACTGCGCCGCGGCCGGGCAGGCGGTGGGCAAGCCCGTCGGCGTGTGCGGTGAGGCGGCGGCGGACCCGCTCCTGGCGACGGTCCTGGTCGGGTTGGGCGTCACCAGTCTGTCGATGTCGGCGCCCAGCGTGCCCGCGGTGCGGGAGAGCCTCGCCGCGCACTCCCTGGCGCAGTGCCGCGACAACGCCCGGCTCGCCCTGGGCGCGGACGACCCCGGGCAGGCCAGAAAGATGATCCTCCCGGGTTGGTGAGCCCCCCTGAGACGGGCCGGAGACCCCCTCCCTCCGGCCCGTCTCCCCGGCGCGCATCGGTGAAATCACCGGTGTTCCCCCCGGAAGGCGCCGGGGCACCGGTGCGGGCCGGCGGAGGCCCCGCCCCGGCCCTTTCCAGGCGCGACATACGCGCGTAACACTGGGACATGCCCTCCCCCTCTCCCTCCCCCGTCATCCGGTCACCGGCACTGCACGGCCGTGACGCGGAGCAGGACGCACTGCTGCGACTTCTCGACGCCGCGCGCGCCGGATCGGGAGGCGCCCTGATCCTGCGGGGGGCGCGGGGAACGGGAAAGACCGCGATGCTCGATGTCGCGGCTGAGCGCGCGGGCGAGTCGGGCGACTTCGCCGTGCTCAGGGCGCGCGGCACCGAGGCGGAGTCGCACCTGCCCTGCGCCGGGCTGCACGGACTGCTCCGGCCGGTCGCCGACCGGCTGCCCGCGTTGCCCCCGGCACAGGCCGTGGCGCTGGCGCGAGCACTGGAACTGGGCGCGGTGGACGGCGGGCTGGCGCTTCCCGCCGCGGTGCTCAGTCTCCTGGTGGCCCTCGACGGCCCGGTGCTGGCCTGCGTCGACGACGTTCACCATCTCGACGCGCCCAGCCGCGAGGCGCTCTTCTTCGCGGCCAGGCGGCTGACCGGGGAGGCGGTGGTGCTACTGTTCGGTGCCGACGACGGCACCGCGGTCCCCGACGACATACCGGCCTTCGAGCTGGACGCCCTGGACAGGGAGGCGGCCGGGCGACTGGCGGACGACCTGCTGCCGGAACTGGCCGATGACGTGCGGGCGTCGCTGCTGGAGATCGCCTGCGGCAACCCGCTCGCGCTCGGAGAGCTCGCCCGGTCGCTCAGTCCCGAGCAGCTCTCCGGCGCCGCCGCGCCGCCCGAGACGCTGCCGAGGGGCGGGCGGCTCTGGCGCGCGTACGCCGACCGGTTGGCGCGGCTGCCCGGCGACACCGCGGACATGCTCCTGCTGCTCGCGGCCGACCCCGACCTGGAGACGGTCACCCTGCTCGAGGCCGCGAAGCCGCGCTGCGCGCTGACCGTGCTCGAACCGGCGGAGAGGGCGGGCGTGATCGTCCGCGTCGCCGACGCCGCCGGCGACCGCTACGACTTCCGTGAGCCCGCGATGCGGGCCGTGGTCTACGCCGGCTCCTCTCTTGCCGGGCGCCGTACGGCGCACCGCCTGCTCGCCGGCGTGCTGCGCCACGACCACCAGCGGCTGCGGCGCGCCTGGCATCGGGCCGAGGCGATGGACGGCCCCGACGAGTCGCTGGCCGACGAACTGGCCGCGGCCGCCGCGGCGGCGGACCTCCAGGGAGGCCATCCGGCCTCCTTCCTCGCCTTCGAGCGGGCGGCCGAACTGACCGCGCACGGCGACCTCAAGGCCGCGCGCCTGGCCGCCGCCGCCAACCGCGCGTGGCGTGCCGGGCTGCCCAGGCGCACCCGGTCACTGCTGGCCCGCCTGCACTCGCTGACCATCTCCGAGGAGGTACGGAGCCAGGCCGAGCTGATCCGCGGCAACCTGGAGCTGCGCAGCGGGAAGACCGGCAGCGCCGGGGACGACCTGATGTCGGCGGCCGAGTCGCTGCTGGACAGGGACCGGGGACAGGCCGTCCGGGTGTTCATCCGCGCGGGCGAGGCGAGCTATCTGGCCGGCGACAACGTCCGCTACCTGGACATAGCGCGGCGGGCCGCCGCGCTGCGCCGCCCGGACGACCCGGCGGCCACCCAGCTGATGTTCGAGTATCTGGCCGGTACGGCGGCGACCTTCGGCGGCCGTCACCGGGAGGCGGCCGATCCGCTCCGCCGGGTGCTGGAGCTCGCGCCCTCGGTGCGTACCCCGTCGGTGCTGGTGTGGGCGGGCGTGGCCGGCCTGCTGCTGGGTGACGACGCGCAGGCGCAGCGGCTGTTCGGCCGGGCGGTGGAGACGGCGCGCGCGCTCGGGGCGGTCTCCACGGTGCCCCAGGTTCTGGAGTTCATGATCCAGGCCGAGATCTGGATGGGCCGCTACGCCTCCATCGCCGCCAGCGCCGTCGAGGGACTCCGGATCGCCCAGGAACGCGGCAGGCCCAACAGCGCGGGCCAGCACCTGGGATGGCTCGCGCTCACCGCGGCCGTCGAGGGCGACGAGGAGACGTGCGCGATCAGGGCGGCGAGCGCCATCGAGCTGGCGGGCGCCCACGGCCTGGGCGTGGCGGGGGCACTCGGCAACTGGGCGCTGGCCCACCTCGACCTCGCGGCGGGACGCCACGCCGACGCGGCCAAGCGGCTGCGGGCCGCGTCCGGATCGGGCGGGACAGGCGGCCACCTCGTGGTGCGGGTCATATCGACGCCCCACTTCGTCGAGGCCGCCGCCCGCACCGGCGACCGGCAGGCGGCCGAGAGGGCCCTGCGGGTGCTGGACGGCTGGGTGGGCAGCACCCGCAGCCCCGACCGGCGCGCGCTCGCCACGCGCTGTCACGCGCTCCTGGCCGCCCCCGGGGACGCCGAGGAGTACTTCAGAGCGGCGCTCGACCTGCACCACCAGGGTTTCTCCGAGTTCGAGACGGCCCGCACCCAGCTGCTCTTCGGCAGTGCCCTGCGCAGGAACCGGCGCCCCGGCGCGGCCAGGGAGCATCTGCACAGCGCCCTGGAGACGTTCGAGCGGTTCGGCGCGCGCCTCTGGGCCGAGCAGGCCCGCACCGAGCTGCGCGGGGCCGGGGAGGCCGTCAGGTCGTCCCACCCCGGGGCCACCGGGAAACTCACGGCGCAGCAGTACCAGATCGCGCGGATCGTCGCGGACGGCGCCACCAACCGGGAGGTGGCGGCCCGGCTCTTCCTGAGTCCGAGGACCGTCGAGCACCACCTCAGGAACATCTTCACCAAGCTCGACATCCGCTCGCGGGTGGAGCTGGTGCGGCTGATGTCCTGATTCACGGGTGCGGTGCAGTACGGGTGATTTCACCGATGCACTACCGGCCTGACAACGAGAAAGTGGCGACTGTCAGAAACCCGAGGGGTCACCCGGTGGCGCTGACCGTGCCGTCGCCGCCTCCGGCGGCGGACCGGCGCGCGACGAACGGTTGTCGGCCGACCACCGTATCGCCCTGGTTCCCCCCACAGGAACGGAGTACAGCAACGTGCAGCCGTACCGCACCACCCCCCAGGCCCGCGCGCCCAGGCGGTCCCGCCGGGCGACGACTGTCGCCACGCTGACCCTCGCACTCGCTCTGCTCGGCACCGGCGGGGGCCTCGCGCCCGCCGCGCAGGCCGTCGCGGCCCCCGCCGCACAGGCCGCCGCCGCAGGCCCGTACGACCGCGGCCCCGACCCGACCAACGCCAGCATCGAGGCGGTCAGAGGGCCGTTCGCGATCGCGGAGACCAACGTCTCCTCGCTCAGGGTGACCGGCTTCGGCGGAGGGACGATCTACTACCCGACGTCCACCAGCGAGGGGACCTTCGGCGGAATAGCCATCGCCCCGGGCTACACCGCGAGCAAGTCGAGCATGGCCTGGCTCGCCTCGCGGCTGGCCTCCCACGGTTTCGTGGTCTTCAACATCGACACCATCACCACCGCCGACCAGCCCGCCAGCCGCGGCAGGCAACTGCTGGCCGCGCTCGACTACCTGGTGCAGAGCAGTTCGGCGGCCAGCCGGGTCGACGCCGGCAGGCTCGGCGTGATGGGCCACTCGATGGGCGGCGGCGGCACCCTGGAGGCCGCCAACAGCCGGCCGCAACTGCAGGCGGCCGTCCCGCTGACCGCGTGGAACCTGACCAAGAACTGGTCGGGCATCCGGGTCCCGACGCTGATCGTCGGCGCGGAGAACGACAGCATCGCCTCGGTGAGCCTGCACTCCAAGCCGTTCTACAACAGCATCCCGGCCTCCTCGGAGAAGGCCTACCTGGAACTCGACGGCGCCAGCCACTTCGCGCCCAACAGCTCCAACACGACGATCGCCAAGTACAGCATCTCGTGGCTGAAGCGGTTCGTCGACAACGACACCCGCTACGAGCAGTTCCTGTGCCCCGCGCCCCGGGGTGACAGGAACATCTCCGAGTACCAGGACACCTGCCCGCACTCCTAGGACACCGGACCGCCACCGGGCCGTCACCGGGCCGCCGTCGAAGCACGGCACCGGCGGCGGCCCGCGACCGCGAACCCCAGATCCGACGGCGGCCGCCGCACGCGGCCGCCGTCGGCGTACCCACCGCAGGTCTCCCTGAGATGCCACCATCTGGTGGATTTTCCCCCGGTTTGATCAGTTACCGCCGAGGGGCAATAGGGTTTACGGACTATGTCCAGGAACGAAAGTCGACGTGACTCCAAGACCGTTATGTGGCTTCTCGCGTTCAGCGTCGTGGCCACCTTCACGGCCGGAGCGGTCACCCTGCTGAGCGGTCACCTCGAAGCCGTTCCCGACATTCCCCCACCCCCGGACGCCGCCCTGCCCCAGATACCCGTGACACCGGTGACACCGACCCCGCCGCCGCAGCCTCGGGGGACGGCCGACCCCTCAGGCCCGGTCAAGGAGCCGCTCCTGCTGGCCAACGGCCGGCAGCAGCCGCTGAGGATGAAGGTGCCCCGGGCGGCCAAGGGCCGCTACGCCGTCGCCCCCGGCGAGGCCAGACCTCCCAGGGGCAAGGGCAGGGTCATCCGGTACGCGGTGGAGGTCGAGCGCGGCCTGCCGTTCGAGGTGGAGGAGTTCGCCTCCGAGGTGCACCGGATCCTCAACGACCCGCGCGGCTGGGGGTACCGGTTCAAACGGGTGGCGCGCGGCCCGGTGAAGCTCAGGGTCTCACTGAGCAGCCCGGAGACCGCCGACCGGCGTTGCCTGCCGATGCGGACCAACGGCACGCTGTCCTGCTGGAACGGCGAGCGCGCGATCATCAACGCGGTCCGCTGGAACACCGGGGCACGAGGCTACGGCCGTGACGTGGCCTCCTACCGCGAGTACGTCATCAGCCACGAGGTCGGGCACGGCCTCGGCCACGGCCACGTGTCCTGCCCCGGCCCCGGCCGGCGGGCCCCGGTGATGCTCCAGCAGACCAAGTCCCTGTACGGCTGCCGCCCCAACCCCTGGCCATCACCCCGCCGCTGACCGGCACGGCGGTCATGTGCGGCCGGCGAACCACCACGTACGGCAAAGCCGTGACGGGAGAAGGTTCACCGGCCTCTCCCCGGGCACCCGGTAGACATGCGAGTAGCCATAGTCGGCGCGACCGGAAACGTGGGCACCAGCGTGGTGTCCGCCCTTGCCGCCGATCCCGACATCACATCCATCGTGGGCCTGGCCCGCAGGCCGCCGGCCTGGCAGCCGCCCAAGACCACCTGGCGGGCCGTGGACATCACCACCGGCGACCTGGCGCCGCAGTTGGCGGGGGCCGACGCGGTCATCCACCTGGCGTGGCTGTTCCAGCCCACCCGTGACCCGGTGACCACCTGGCGGAACAACGTCCTCGGCGGCATCAGGGTCTTCGAGGCCGCCGCGCGCTCGGGCGTCTCCACGCTCGTGCACGCCTCCTCGGTCGGCGCCTACTCCTCCGCGCGCAAGGACCGGGCGGTCACCGAGGACTGGCCGACCCACGGCTGGCCCGGCGCCGCCTACGGCAGGGAGAAGGCCTACCTCGAACGGGTGCTCGACACGTTCGAACGCGACCATCCACAGATCAGGGTCGTGCGGCTGCGGCCGGGGTTCACCTTCAAGCGGGAGGCGGCGGTCGGGCAGCGGCGGCTGTTCGGCGGCCCGTTCGTGCCGCAGCGGCTGCTGCGGCCGAGCCTGATCCCTCTCGTGCCCGACACCCCCGGGCTCCGTTTCCAGGTGGTGCACAGCGCCGACGTCGGCGAGGCCTACCGGCTGGCGGTCACCCGTCCGGTGTCGGGTGCCTTCAACATCGCGGCCGGCCCGGTGATCGAGCCCTCGGTGCTGGCCGATCTGCTCGGCGCCCGGCTGGTGCCCGTCTCCGGCTGGACGCTCAGGAGCGCGGCCGCCGCGGCCTGGCACCTGAGGCTGGTACCCGCCTCACCGGGCCTGGTCGACCTGGTGCTCAGAATGCCGATCATGGATACCGGCCGCGCCCGTGCCGAGCTGGGCTGGCAGCCGCGGCACACGGCACTGGAGGCGATGAACGAGCTGTTCTCGGGACTGCGCGACGCCGAAGGCATGGACACCCCGCCACTCTCACCGCGCACCGGAGGGCCCGGACGCCTGGGCGAGTTGGCCGGCGGCGTCGGCGCGAGGCCGTAGAGCCCACGCGGCGAAGGGACCGTCGGAATCATCAGGAGGGACGCGGGCATGAGCAGGATCCTCGTGGGCACCGCCTCGTGGACGCACCGATCGCTGCTGGAGTCCGGCTGGTATCCCGGCGACGCCTCCACCCCGACGAAGCGACTGGCCTACTACGCGTCGAGGTTTCCGATCGCCGAGGTGGACGCCACCTACTACCACCCGCCGTCGCGAAGCACCGTGGAGGCCTGGCGAGACCGCACCCGTCCGGGGTTCACCTTCGACGTCAAGGCGTTCTCCCTGCTGACCGGGCACCCCACCCGGCCCGCCGCCCTCTACCGGGACCTGCGGGAGAGACTCGGCGCACCGCCGGAGCGCAACCTCTACCTCAAAGACGTGCCGCCGGAGATCGTCGACGAGGTCTGGCGGCGATTCCTCAGCGCGCTGGAACCGCTGCACGAGGCGGGCAGGCTGGGAGCGGTGCTCTTCCAGTTCCCGCCGTGGTTCCCGATCGGGGAGAAGAACAGGCACCACATCCTGGAGTGCGCCCGGCGCTGCGCGCCGATGCGGATCAGCGTCGAGTTCCGCAACCACACCTGGATGGACGAGGAGAACCGCGAGGACACCCTGGCCTTCCTCGCCGAACACGATCTCGCCTACGTGGGGGTCGACATGCCCCAGGGGCACCCTTCGTCGATCCCGCCGGTCCTGGCCGCGACCTCCGGCCTCGCCGTGGTACGGCTGCACGGGCACTCCGACAGGTGGACCAGCAAGAACATCGACGAGCGCTTCGCCTACCTGTACTCGGAGGCGGAACTCGAGCACTGGGCGGTCAGGATCAGAGAGCTCGCCGCACAGGCCGAGGTCACCCACGTGCTCTTCAACAACTGCTGCCGGGACAACGCCCAGCGCAACGCCGCCAGGTTCGGCGCGCTCGTCGAAGAGGCGGGCGAGCCCGGCGAACAGGACGGGCAGGACGAGGCCCGGACGGCCGGCCGGTTCCGGGGCACCGCTACCTGACCTGGCGCCTCGCCCTGGTCATGGTGGCCCTGCGCTCGTCGGGGGTGGTGCCTCCCCACACGCCGTCCATCTGCTGGGTGTTCAACGCGTACTCCAGGCAGCGCCCGCGCACCGGGCAGCGGCGGCACACGGCTCTGGCGCGCTCGTACTGTTCACGACCCGGCCCCTCGTAGGACACCGGAAAGAAGAGTTCGGGATCCTCGCTGAGGCAGGAGGAGCGGCGGGACCAGCTGATGATCGGAATAACGTTGCTCTTAACAGGCATGGCGATCCAATTGGGAGTGAGAACGGCTCAGATACTGGCAGCTCAGGTTGAGGATCGCGTGCCCGCTGTAGTAGCACTCATACCTTTTAAGCGGAAAAATCGGGTGATTTTGACCGATAGTCTCTTCCGTTAAGGGAAATCCCGATCAGCGGGCCCGCCCCCGGCGGTGCCCGACGCCCTGACCATCCCCGCGCGCTCCAGGGCCCGGCGACCGCCGCTCCCGCCGGGCCGGGGCGCGCACCCCGGCCCGGCGACCGGTTACTACCGCTCCACCCGTGCCCGCTCGTCGGGCACGCAGTGCGTCATCTTCAGGCCGGTCACGTCGCGCGGCCCGTTCTTGCCCAGCCTGGACAGCCGCTCGCGGTCCTCGTCCGTCAGGTCCTGGCCGACCAACGGCTTCAGGTGGGAGACGTCCCCGGGGCTGATGCCCAGCCCCTCTCCCACCTTGAGCCCGAGATCGTCCTCGACCATCAGGAAGTGCCAGACCATCCGCTCCTGGACGGGGCGCGAGGCCTGGGAGAGCAGGTCGACGAAGTTCCGCACGAGATCGTCGCGCTCCCACTGCTCCATGAGCATGTAGCGCTGACCTGCCTGGGTGTAGTCGTTGGTACGCGGAATGCGCTTGCGGGTCAGCCTCCCGGAGATGACCGGCCCCTGCTCGTCGTAGGTGGGGTACTGCCCCTCCCTGAGCCCTCCGGTGATGGACGGCTCGTAGTTGACGTGCGGGTTCTCGCCCTGGCCATCGACAAAATAGGTCATCTGCCCGTCGCGCTGGTTGGTGCGCACCTCGGCGTGCTTGGCCTGGTTGACCGGGAGCTGCAGGTAGTTGGGCCCCACCCGGTGGCGCTGGGTGTCGCTGTAGGAGAACGTACGGCCCACCAGCATCTTGTCGTCGGAGAAGTCGAGGCCGTCGACCAGGACGCCGGTCCCGAAGGAGATCTGCTCGTTCTCGGCGAAGTTGTTGGCCACGTTGCGGTTCAGCACCATCCTGCCGACCGGCATGGGCGGGAACTCGTTCTCCGGCCACACCTTGGTGTCGTCCAGCGGGTCGAAGTCCAGCTCGGGGTGGTCGTCGTCGCTCATCATCTGCACCCGCAGCTCCCACTCGGGGAAGTCACCCCGCTCGATCGCCTCGTGCAGGTCCCTGGTGGCGTGTCCGAGGTCCAGTGCCTGTACGGCCGCGGCGTCCTCGGCGGTCATGCTGCGCACGCCCTGCTTGGGGATCCAGTGGTACTTCACCAGACGGCTGTCGCCCTCCTGGTTCTCCCACTTGTAGGTGTTGACCCCGAATCCCTGCATGTGCCGGTAGTCGGCCGGGATGCCGCGCGGGCTGAACAGGTTGACGAGCATGTGCATGCTCTCCGGCGTCTGTGACATGAAGTCGAAGATCCGGCCGGGTTCCTGCCTGAACGTCACCGGGTCCGGCTTGAGCGAGTGGATCACATCGGGGAACTTGATGGCGTCCCTGATGAAGAAGACCCCCAGGTTGTTGCCGACGAGGTCCCAGTTGCCGTCCTCGGTGTAGAACTTCACCGCGAACCCACGCGGGTCGCGGGCGGCCTCGGAGGAGTCCCTGCCACCGATCACCGTGGAGAACCGGACGGCCACGTCGGTCCGCTTTCCGGGCTCCTGGAAGAGTTTCGCCCGGGTGTAGCGGCTGATCGGCTCGTCACCGAACGTGCCGTAGGCCTCGAAGTAACCATAGGAAGTCGTCCCCCGGGCGTGGACCACCCGCTCGGGGATGCGCTCGCGATCGAAGTGGCTGATCTTCTCCAGGAACTGGTAGTTCTCCAGCGTGGCCGGACCCCTCGCGCCGACCGTGCGCTGGTTCTGGTTGTCGTAGACCTGGTGCCCCTGCCGGTTGGTCAGAATCGGGCGGTCATCGCCCGGCTGAGGTCCCACGCTCGACACATCCGTCATGATGACGATTCCTTCCCTGCCGCGGTCACGTTCGGCGTACCACTTCATATCGGTACACGGTCCCCTTTATCCGACAGAGGGCGTTTTATAGCGACAAAGAGAAGAATCTTCACAAAGAAGGATGGCAATTTAAACGGCCGGACAGCGGCTCGGCGTGCCTATGGCGCCCTGTGCCCATGGCGACGCCGGCGCGTCGCGGTGAGGCCGCTCTTACCCGGCTCCTTCGCTCCTCAGTCCAGTCCCCGGCGCGGCCTCACGGCGCCCCTCCTAGATCGGCTCGCCCTCGTTCTCGTCGCCCTGTTCGGGGCCGGGGGTACCGGTCCCGCTCCGGCTCGGCGACGGCGAAGGAGTGGGCCGGCCGGGATCCGGCGTCGCCGGGATCGGGGGCGGGGTCGGCACGAACACCGTGGGCGGCAGCGGCCTCGGCGGCGGCCGGAAATCGTCCTCCTTGCGCAGCAGGAGCCAGACCGTCACGGCCAGCAGCACGAGCAGCAGGGTCAGCACGACCCCCGCGGCGATCACGGCCCGGCGGGTCTCGGTCGGCGGCGGCGCGTCCATGGGCGGCGCGGGCAGCGCGGGCGAGCGGTCGCCCACCCAGTGCGGCGCGAAGTCGGGGCCGTGCTGCTCGCCGATCAGCGTTCCGCTGACCAGCACCGGTTCGAGGAACCGCTCCGCTCCCGCCCTGTCGGGCTCGTACGGCGTGGCCACCCACGGGGCGCTCCCGCCGTCCATGGCCAGCACCTGCGGAACCGTGTCGGCCACCGCGGTGCGCCCGCGGGTCGCCCTGGCCATCCAGCCCCGGACACCGGAACGGCTGGCCGCCGCGTCACGGACACCGGTGACGAAGCGGTCGCGGGCCGCCGGGTCGAGCGCGGCTCCCCTGGTCAGCACCGCGACCGAGACGGCCCTGCCGTCGGGGGCGAGCCCGAGATAGACCAGCCCGGCGGGTCCCACCCGCAGACGTGCCTGCACGACGAAGGGTCCCAGCTGGGGCGGGTCGCCATACTGGAGCGGAGTGGCCACGTCTGACATGAAAGCACACCCGGCTGATCACCCCATGCCGCACGGGTGACGAGATCGGGCACGCCGCGCGGGCCGCCACCGGGCTCGGGGGACCTCCCCCACCCGAGAAGCCGGCTGCTCGCCTCCCTCGGCCGAGACGGGCACCGGCCGTCTCGAACACGAGAAGCATGACGAGGGAGGCGATTCACCGCCGGGTCGACCCGGCGGTTCCCTTGCCGGACGTGATGGAATATCGACATGACCGTCGCAGAAGAACTGCCGAGCGAGATCGACACCGGACTGCTGCGCGACGCCCTGACCGAGGTCCGGCGGGTCATCGTCGGGCAGGAGCACATGGTGGAGCGGTTGCTCGTGGCGCTCCTCGCCCGTGGCCACTGCCTGCTGGAGGGTGTGCCGGGCGTGGCCAAGACCCTGGCCGCCTCGACGCTGGCCACCGTGGTCGGCGGCGCCTTCGCCCGTATCCAGTTCACCCCCGACCTGGTCCCCAGTGACATCGTGGGCACCCGGGTGTACCACCCCTCCCGCGAGGTCTTCGACGTCGAGCTCGGCCCGGTTTTCGTCAACTTCCTGCTCGCCGACGAGATCAACCGGGCCCCGGCCAAGGTGCAGTCGGCGCTGCTGGAGGTCATGGCCGAGCGGCAGGTAACGCTGGCCGGGGAGACCCATCCGCTGCCCAGGCCGTTCATCGTGCTGGCCACCCAGAACCCGATCGAGTCCGAGGGCGTCTACCCCCTCCCCGAGGTCCAGCGCGACCGCTTCCTGTTCAAGGTCCGCGTCGCCCATCCCAGCGCCCACGAGGAACTGGAGATCCTGCACCGGATGAGCGTCACGCCGCCGACGCCCAGGGCGGTGCTCGACCCCGCGCGGCTGGCCGCGCTGCAGTCGATGGCCGATCAGGTCTCGGTGCACCAGCTCGTCGCCGACTACGTGGTCAGGCTCGTGATGGCCACCCGCTCCCCCGCCGACTACGGCCTGGCCGGGCTGGAGGAGAACATCGAGATCGGTGTCAGCCCCCGGGCCACCCTCGGCCTGGTCGCGGCGGGACGTGGCCTGGCGCTGCTGCGGGGCCGCGACTACCTGCTCCCCGACGACATCCGCGACGTGGCGGTGGACGTGATGTCCCACCGGCTGATGCTCACCTTCGACGCCCTGGCGGACGGGATCGATCCCGAGGACGTGATCCGCCAGATCCTCGCCGCCGTTCCGCCCCCCCTCGTCGTCTGGAACCAGGGCCCCCGGTGACCACCTCGGAAAGCGGCATGGGGACGTGCCCATGCCCGGACTGAGGGACTCCCGTGAGGCCGCGCCGGGGACTGGACCGAGGAGTGCCTGTGAGGCCGCGCCGGGGACTGGACTGAGGAGTGAAGGAGCGAAGCGGATGAGCGACGAGGGAAGGAGCCGGATCCCAGCGGCCGAACCGCGACGCGCAGCGTCGCAAATGGCTCGTGACCCCTCGCGACGAGGGAAGGAGCCGGATCCCAGCGGCCGAACCGCGACGCGCAGCGTCGCATTGAGCACTGCCGAACAGGCACTGCGGCGGCTGGAGCTCACCATCGTACGGCGCCTGGACGGGTTGCTACAGGGTGCCTACCAGGGGCTTCTTCCCGGTCCTGGCAGCGAGTTCGGCGACAGCCGGGTCTACGTGCCCGGCGAGGACGACATCCGGCGGATGGACTGGGCGGTGACCGCCCGCACGACGGTCCCGCACGTGCGCGACCTGGTCGCCGACCGGGAGCTGGAGACCTGGGCGCTGGCCGACCTGTCGCCCAGCATGGACTTCGGCACCGCCGACATGGAGAAGCGGGACCTGGTCGTGGCCGCCATCGGGGCGATCGGCTTCCTGGCGGGCCGGATCGGAAACCGCTTCGGCACGTACGTCCTGCACGACGAGTACGTCCACCGGATGCCCGCCAGGAGCGGCCGCCCGGCGCTGTACGGCCTGCTGCACTCGCTGATGGAGGCTCCCAGAGGTCGTGCCGTCACCGACGCCCCCGACCTGGCCGAGGCGATCGAGGTGATGGCCTCGGCACGGCGACGGCGCGGCCTGCGGGTGATCGTCTCCGACTTCCTCGACCCCGAACCCACACTCGATCCCACCCTGGAGCTGCCCTGGGAGCGGCCGATCCGCAGGCTGGCCGCTCACCACCAGGTGATGGCCGTCGAGGTGATCGACCCCCGCGAGCTGGAGCTGCCGGCGGTCGGACTGGTCAACCTGACCGACCCGGAGTCGGGGCGAAGCCGCCAGATCCAGCTCACGCCCAAGGTCCGCCGGGCGTACGCGGAGGCCGCCGCCGCGCAGCGGGCGGCCAACCAGACGGCGTTGCGCCGCTGCGGGGTGGCCCACCTGGTGCTGCGCACCGACCGCGACTGGGTCTTCGACATCGCCCAGTTCGTACTGCGGCAGCGGCGCATGGCGTACCTGACCCATAGGCACCCGAGGTCGGGAGCGACACGGTGACTTTCCTCTCTCCGGCCTGGCTGTGGCTGTTCGCCGCGCTGGCGCTGCTCGTGGCGGGCTACGTGGCCGCCCAGTTCGCCCGGCGCCGCTACGCGCTGCGCTTCACCAACCTGCCGCTGCTGACGCTGGTGACCCCCTCGGAGCCCGGCTGGCGGCGGCACGTCGCCCCGCTGCTGTTCCTCGTCATGATGTGCCTGCTGATCGTGGGCTCGGCCCGTCCCGCCGATTCGGTACGGATCCCCCGCGACCGCGCGACGATCATCATCGCGCTGGACGTCTCGCTGTCGATGGAGGCCGACGACGTCCAGCCGAACCGGATCGCCGCGGCCAAGGAGGCGGCCCAGAAGTTCGTCGCGGACCTGCCGGAACGCTTCAACGTCGGGCTGGTCGCCTTCGCCCGCTCCGCCTCCGTCGTGGTCTCCCCCACCACCGACCACCAGGCGGTGAACACCTCCCTGGGCAACCTGAGCACCCGTGCGGGCACCGCGATCGGCGAGGCGGTGTTCAGCTCCCTGGACTCGTTGCGCTCCTTCGACCAGCAGGCGGTGACCGACCCCCCGCCCGCGGCGATCGTGCTGCTGTCCGACGGCGACAACACCTCCGGCCGCTCGGTGGCGGAGGCGATCGAGTCGGCGATGAGCTCGCGCGTGCCGGTCTCCACGATCGCCTACGGCACCCAGGAAGGCACCGTCTCGATCGACGGGCGCGACGTGAACGTGCCGGTGAACAAGACCACGCTGCAGACCCTGTCGGACGGCACCGGCGGCCGGGCCTACGAGGCGGAGTCCGGCAGCCAGCTGCGGGAGGTGTACGAGCAGATCGGCACCTCGCTGGGCTACCGGACGGTCAACCAGGAGGTCACCCAGTGGTTCGTGGTGGCGGCGGTCCTGACCGGGCTGGTGACCGCCGGGGTGGCCCTGCTGCTGGGGTCGCGGCTGCCCTGAGCGGGTCCCCGCCATTGGTAACGTTCTACGACGTGGCACATTACTTCGAGGAGCGTCCCGAGACCGCCGGCCGTCCCGGCTCGGTCACGCTCGTGCTCCCCGACCTTCACCTGAAGCTGGAGACCGACAGCGGGGTCTTCTCCGCCGAGCGCGTCGATGTGGGCACCCGGATCCTGCTGGAGAGCGTGCCTCCTCCGCCGTCCGGCGGCGACCTGCTCGACCTGGGCTGCGGTTACGGGCCGATCGCGCTGACGATGGCCTCGCGCGCCCCCGAGGCGACGGTCTGGGCGGTGGACGTCAACCGCAGGTCCGTGGAGTTGTGCGCCAGGAACGCCCGGTCCGCCTCCCTCGGCAACGTGAGGGCGATGCACGTCGACGAGGTTCCGTCCCAGGTGCGGTTCTCCGCCATCTGGTCCAATCCGGCGATCCGCATCGGCAAGGCCGCGATGCACGAGATGCTGACCCGCTGGCTGTCACGTCTCACCCCCGACGGCGTCGCCCACCTGGTGGTCCAGAAGCACCTGGGCTCGGACTCCCTGCAGCGCTGGCTGAACGAGCGGGGCTGGCCCACCGAGCGGGTGGCCTCCCGCTCGGCGTACCGGATCCTCCGGGTGGAGGCCGGGTCGCAGGCGGACCCGGCGCGGTGAGCACGGTCATCCCGGCGGGCGGGACACGAGCCGCCCGAGAGACGAACGAGGAACGACGAGGAACGGTGAACGACCGATGACGGCGAACCCGCGCAGGCAGCTGCGCCCGACCGATGTCAAGCGCCTCAACCGCACCTGGCGGAGAAACACCGAGGGACGGCTCGCACTGATCCTGGAGTCGGTGACCGGCCCGTTCAACGTCGGTTCCATCTTCCGCACGGCCGCCGCCTTCGGGGTGGAGCGGATCTGGCTGGCGGGCAACGCCACCCCGCCGACCAACCCCAAGGCGCAGAAGACCGCGCTGGGCACCGACCGCCTGGTGGCCTGGGAGGAACCGGTGCCCGTCCTGGAGGCGGTACGGGCGGCCAGGGACGACGGGTTCACCGTGGTCGCGGTGGAGTTGACCGGCGACGCGGTGCCCCTGTCCGAGGCCAAGCTGGACGGCGACGTGTGCCTGGTGGTGGGCAGCGAGGACCACGGATGCTCCCCCGCGCTGCTGGAGGCCGTCGACGGCGTCTGCTACATCCCGCAGGTAGGCCGGGTCGGCTCGTTCAACGTCTCGGTCGCGGCGGCGATCGCGGTGGCGGAGGTCCGCCGCCAGGAGTGGTCGGGCAAGGCGCTGCCGGAGGACTGACCGTCATCGGTTCGGGCGCCCGCTCTCCTCCGTGCCCGAACCGGTGCCCGAGCCGGTGCCCGACCCGATGGCCGTGCGCCCTCCGGCTCCCTGCCCGTCCGGCCTCTGTCCGTCGTGCCCCCGGGCACCGTCGAGCGGGACCTTCTCGCCCCCGTAGGCCCTGCTCATCCTGGCGCGAAGCCTGGCGAGCCGACGGTGTTTTTTGGCCGCGGGGATCCCCTCCTCGTCCTCGACGGCCGCGGAGATGGTCGGGATCGGCCTCTTGCCCCGGATGAGGGCCTCGATGCCCTCGTTGGGCGGGACGTGTACCTCGATGTAGTCGCCCAGCGGCCGACGCTTGATCACGCCGGTCTCCACGCCGTGGCCGATCTGCGCGGCGTCGCGGCGCTGCAGGCCCAGGCAGATCCGGTAGGTGATGTAGTAGGCCAGGGCCGGCCCCAGGAAGATCATGACGCGGCCGATGTAGGTCAGCATGTTCAGCGAGAGGTGGAAGAACGCGGCGATCTCGTCGTTCGAGGCTATCAGCCACAGGATCCCGTAGAACGTGATCGCGGCCATGCCGATCGAGGTGCGGTGCGGGTTGTTCCGGGGGCGGTCCACCACATTGTGCTCGCGGCGGTCCCCGGTGACCCACGACTCGATGAACGGATACAGCATCAGGCCCGTCATGATGATGCCCGCCGGCACCAGCGCCGGGATCAGCACGCTCATCGGCAGCGTGAAGCCCAGGAAGTTGATCTCCCAGGAGGGCATCAGGCGGAGCGCGCCGTCCAGGAACGCCAGATAGAAGTCGGGCTGCGAACCCGCCGAGATGTTGGCCGGGGTGTAGGGACCGTACAGCCAGATCGGGTTGATCTGGGCGAAGGTGCCCAGCAGCGCGATGACCCCGAAGGTGAACATGAAGAAGGCGCCCGACTTGGCCATGAAGGAGGGGTACGTCGGCCCGCCCACCACGTTGTCGTTGGTGCGGCCCTTGCCCGGCAGTTGCGTGTGCTTCAGCACCCAGGTGAGCATCAGGTGGGCGGTGATCAGCGCCAGCAGGACGCCCGGCAGGAGCAGGATGTGTATCGAGTAGAACCTGGAGATGATGTCCTCGCCGGGATACTGGCCGCCGAAGAGGAAGAAGGTGAGCCAGGTGCCGATCACCGGAAACGAGATCATCGTGCCCGCGGTGATCCGCAGGCCGACACCGGAGAGCAGGTCGTCGGCCAGGGAGTAGCCGGTCAGCCCCTCGGCCAGGGCCAGCATCAGCAGCAGCACGCCGATCACCCAGTTCAGCTCCCTGGGCTTGCGGTAGGCGCCCATGAAGAAGATCCGGAGCATGTGCGCCATCATCCCGGCGACGAACAGCAGGGCGGCCCAGTGGTGCATCTGCCGCATCAGCAGGCCACCGCGCACGTCGAAGCTGATGTTCAACGTCGAGGCGTACGCCTCGGACATCATGATGCCCCGCAGCGGGCCATAGGAGCCGTCGTAGACGACCTCGCCCATGGTGGGCCTGAAGAAGAACGTCAGGAACACGCCGGTCAGCAGCAGGACGACGAACGAGTAGAGCGGTATCTCGCCGAGCAGGAACGTCCAGTGGTCGGGGAAGAGCTTCCGCATGTTGCGCTTGAGAAAGGAGGCGGCGCCGAGGCGGTCGTCGACGAAACCGCTGATGCCCGCCACGGGCTTCGGAATGCTCCCGGTGCTCATGCGCGGCCTCCGTTCTCGTGGACCTCGGTCTCGACGTCGTGCTCCCGTGAACCGAGAACCAGCTGAAACGGCGAGGTCTGCCGTGGACGACCAGGTGTTTTTCATCATCCATGGCGATGAACAAGCCGATGAACAAGCCGAGGCAAAGACTCGCCGATCGGTCCGGTTCCGTGGTCTTGTGACCCAAATGTTCACCTGCCCGCGATGGCGAGCCCTGCTCACAGGGGGCATACTCCTGCACGTGCAGCGTCGTTATGCCTTCCTCGACCATCCCGCCCCACTCGCCTTCGCCCACCGGGGCGGGGCGGCCGAGGGAAGGGAGAACACCTTCGCCGCCTTCGAGCGGGCCGTCGAGCTCGGTTACACCTACCTGGAGACCGACGCGCACGCCACCTCCGACGGAGTGCTCCTGGCCTTCCACGACCACACGCTGGACCGGGTGACCGACCGCCGGGGACGGATCGCCGCGCTGCCGTACCGGCTGGTGCGCGAGGCGCGGATCGGCGGCGTGGACGAGATCCCGCTGATGGAGGACCTGCTGGGCTCGTGGCCCGAGGCGCGCTTCAACATCGACGTCAAGGAGGCGGCGGCCATCGCGCCGCTCGCCGAGACGGTCAGGCGGACCGCCTCCCACAACCGGATCTGCCTCACCTCCTTCTCCGAGGAGCGACTCGCCCGCGCCCGCGCCGCGATCGGTCGCGAGGTGTGCTCCTCGCTCGGACCACGCGGCGTGGCGGCCCTGCGCGCCGCCGCCACCACCTCCGGATACGGCCGGCTGCTCGCCCGCCTGGCCCGCGCCGGGGTGCCGTGCGCGCAGGTGCCGGTGGGCTTCCGCGGCCTGCGGATCACCACGCCCGCCCTGGTCCGCACGGCGCACGCGCTCGGCATGCAGGTCCACGTGTGGACCGTCAACAACACCGGGGTGATGGAACGCCTGCTCGACGCGGGCGTGGACGGCCTGATGACCGACAACATCTCCGGGCTGCGCGACGTGCTGGAGGCCCGTGGCCAGTGGCACCCCGGCCGTCTCGCCGCGTGAACCGCATGAACCGTGTGAACCGCGTGAGTCACGTGAGCCGCCCGGGCGGGGTGAGTGGCGTGCGGGCGCGCGACCGCCGGGACAGGCGGGACCACGCGAGAGCACCGGCCCGGCCACTACGCGCCTGCCCTCTCGTGGCGACCTGAACGCACGACCGCGCGAGCGCCCCTGTCCCCCGCCCCCCAGCGAACCGAGGACCCCCATGACCTCCGAACAGGTCGTCGAGGAAACCCCCCAGGCCCGCCGCCGCGAACAGCGCGGCTGGTACTTCTACGACTGGGCGAACTCCGCCTTCCCCACCACCGTCCTGACGGTCTTCCTCGGCCCCTACCTGACGACGATCGCGGAGACCGCCGCCCAGGGCCGCCCCTACGTGGACGTGCTCGGGTTCGACGTGCGGCCCAGCGCCTACTACTCCTTCGTGGTGGGCACCGCGGCCATCCTGCAGATCATCCTGATGCCCGTGGCGGGCGCCCTGGCCGACCACACCGGCCGCAAGAAGGAGCTCATGGGGCTGTTCGCCTACCTCGGCGCCGGCGCCACCCTCTGCTTCTGGTTCGTCGCCGACGGACGCTACCTGCTGGGCGGCGCGCTGTTCCTGGTGGCCAACGTGGCCTTCGCCGCCGCGTTCGTGATCTACAACTCGTTCCTGCCGGAGATCGCCACGGCGGACGAGCGCGACCGGGTCTCCGCCCAGGGGTGGGGCTTCGGCTACCTCGGCGGCGGCCTGCTGCTCGCCTTCCACCTGGTGCTCTTCCTCAAGCACAAGTCCTTCGGCGTCACCGAGGCCGAAGCGGTGCGCATCGCCCTGGCCTCGGCGGGCCTGTGGTGGGGCGGGTTCACCGTCATCCCGCTGCTGCGGCTGCGCAACCGGCGGGCGCTCGCCCCCGGCACCGAGACGGCCGCTCAGGCCGTGACGGGCAGCTTCCGCCAGCTGGGCCGCACCGTCAGGGAGCTACGGCGCTACCCGCTGACCCTGGGCTTCCTGGTCGCCTACCTCATCTACAACGACGGTGTGCAGACCGTCATCTCCTTCTCGGCCACCTATGCCGACAAGGAGCTCGGTCTTGGCCAGGAGGTGCGGATCGCGGCGATCCTGATGGTGCAGTTCGTGGCCTTCTTCGGGGCGCTGCTGCTCGGCCGGCTCGCCGCCTCCTACGGGGCCAAGCGGGTCGTGATGGTCGCGCTGATCGCCTGGGTCGCCGTGGTGGCCGTGGCCTACTTCCTGCCCAAGGGGTCGGCCGGGCCTTTCTTCGCGCTGGGATTCGCCATCGCGATCGTGATGGGCGGGACGCAGGCACTGTCGCGGTCACTGTTCTCGCATGTGATCCCGCGGGGCAAGGAGGCGGAGTACTACAGCCTGTACGAGATCAGCGACAAGGGCTCGACGTTCCTCGGGTCGTTCACCCTCGGCCTGGCGCTCCAGCTGACCGACAGCTACCGCCTGGGCATCGTCTCTTTGGTGATCTTCTTCGTGCTCGGTTTCGTGCTGCTCGCCCTCATCGA
Source organism: Streptosporangium sp. NPDC049644 (assembly GCF_040675205.1). Lineage (NCBI taxonomy): Bacteria > Bacillati > Actinomycetota > Actinomycetes > Streptosporangiales > Streptosporangiaceae > Streptosporangium > Streptosporangium sp. NPDC049644. Next base: position 21,579 of record NZ_JBFAOJ010000124.1, read on the forward strand.
CCTGCCCAAGGCCATCAGGGCGGCCGGAAACCAGGTGCCGGAACGCCTCTGAGAACGCCCCGGAAAAGGGTTCCTTCACAGACCGGGTCAAGAACGTGCGATTGGATCACGCTGTCTGTGGGAATCCACACACGGTATCAAGCGTTGTACGCCGTGGGAGACGAACCCCTCACGACGGGGCCCTCAGGAGGCATTCAGACATGGGCGAGCGTGCGCTACGCGGTACCCGGCTCGGGGCGACCAGCTACGAGAACGACCGCAACACCGATCTGGCCCCGCGCCAGGAGGTGTCCTACACCTGCCCGAAGGGCCATCGATTCGACGTTCCGCTTGCCGCTGAGGCCGAGATCCCGGCGACCTGGGAGTGCCGCATGTGCGGTGCGACCGCCCTCCGGGTGGACGGCGAGGTGCCGGAGGCCAAGAAGGCCAAGCCCCCGCGTACACACTGGGACATGCTGCTGGAGCGCCGCACGATCGAGGACCTGGAGGAGGTGCTCAACGAGCGCCTGGCGATTCTACGCGCCCAGCGCCGCAAGAGCGCCTGACGGATTCGAAGGGACGGAGACCTTCGGCCCCCTGACCAGGGGGCCGAAGGTCTCCATCTTCTCCGCTGCCCTGGTGACGACCGGGGCGCGAAGTGGCTCAGCCGATTAGTGCGGAATTGGTCCTTGGGGTCGGTCCGCTTTCTCCCTAAGATCATTTCCATGACCACTCAGACCAGCAGAGAGACCACCGGCAGCACCTCGACGACGGCCGGTGAGAAAGCCGCGGCGCTCCGGGCGCTGCACGTGCCGGGCCGCCCGCTGGTGGTGCCCAACGTCTGGGACGCCGCGTCGGCACGTGCCGTCGAGGCCGAGGGATTCCCGGTGATCGCCACCGGCAGCGCCGCCGTCGCCCCGGTGCTCGGCTACGACGACGGTGAGGAGACACCCGTCGAGGAGATGCTGGCCGCGATCGCCAGGATCAGCCGCTCGGTCGGCCTGCCCGTCACCGCGGACATGGAACGCGGCTACGGGCTGGAGCCCGCCGAACTGGTCGAGCGACTCGCCGCCGCCGGGGCCTCCGGCTGCAACCTGGAGGATTCCGATCCGCGCACCGGTGCCATGGTCGACGTCGACGAGCAGGCGGCCTTCCTGGGCGCCGTCCGGTCCGCCGCGGCCGACGCCGGCGTGGACCTGGTGATCAACGCCCGGATCGACACCTACATGAACGGCACGGGAGACGCCGGGGAGCGGCTGGCCGAATCGGTGCGGCGGGGCCGCCGCTACCTGGAGGCGGGTGCCGACTGCGTCTACCCGATCTTCGCAGCCGAGGCCGAGGCCGTCCGCGCACTGGCCGAGCGGATCGAAGGGCCGATCAACATCCTGTTCCGTCCGGGTACGCCGTCGCTCGGCGAGCTGGCCTCCCTCGGGGTGGCCCGGGTGAGCTTCGGCCACGGCCTGCACAAGGCCGTGCAGGCGTACACGGCCCGGATGCTCACCGCGATCCGGGACGGTGAGAGCCCCTACTCCCCCGCGCTCTGATCCGGCGCCCCGCCGGGCTCAGAGGCTGAGCTTGCCCTCGGCTCCGCCGCACCACTCCACCAGCAGGACCGTGGCATCGTCCTGGAGCCTGCCGTCGTGGTGTTTCAGCACGCTGCGGACCAGGCGGCGCAGGGTCTCCGGCACGGGCAGGCCGTCGGCGTTGTGCCGGATGATGAAGTCGACGAAGCGCGCCAGACCGAACTCCCTGCCCGCGCGGTCGCGGGCCTCGACCATGCCGTCGGTGTAGAGGAGCACACGGTCGCCTGGCTCCAGCTGCTCCCTGCACAGGGTCACCGGCAGCTCGAGTCCGAGGCCCAGCGGGTGGGCGGGCGGGCATCTCAAGGTGGTGACCCACCGCCCCCCTCTGATCACCACCGGCGGGTGATGACCCCGGTTGACCCAGGCGAACACTCCGGTGCGCATGTTCAGGTCGGCCAGAATGGCCGTGGCGAAACGGTTGCCCTGACCGAACTCCTTGATCAGCACCTCCTCGATCCCCTCGCTGACCCGGACGAGGCCGGCACCCTGGCGGCGCTGGTTGCGGCAGGCGGCCACCGCGAGGTTGGCGGTCAGCCCGGCCGACGCGTCATGGCCCATCGCGTCGAAGACCGCCAGCTGGACGGATTCGCCGTCCAGCCCGTAGTCGAAGGCGTCGCCACCGAGCTCGTACGCCGGTTCGAGCGCGGCACCGACGATCACCTTCTCGCCGGCGAAGGTGAGCGGCGGCAACAGGTTCCACTGCATCTCGGCGGCGACGTTCATCGGCCGGGTCCGCACCAGCCGGGCATAGGAGTCGCTCTGGGAGCGCTTGCTCACCAGCATCAGCGCGACCACGGACGCCAGGTGCCGCATGTCCTCCTGCGACCGGTCGCGGGGGGGGGGGGGGGGGGGGCCGCCCCCCCCCCCCCCCCAAGAGAGAGCTGAAGGCGGGCAGAAAACCCAAAAACACA
>NZ_JBFAOJ010000125.1:0-23917 GCF_040675205.1 Streptosporangium sp. NPDC049644
TTTCGCAGGCGAGCGAGGCAAGCGGCTCCGATAGTCCCCTTGACTTCTAATCCGACGGTCGCAGGTTCGAATCCTGCAGGGTGCGCGGTCAAGACACCTCAGGACGAGACGGGACGCCCGTCGGAAACCGGCGCCACCGACGCTCCGAACGAGATCGTCGGCGCCGACGTGCCGAAGGACGAGGCCGCCGCGCGGCCCGGTATCCACGGCCGGCTCGACGGGATCAGGTCCACCCGCGCCGGACGCCTCACCCTGAAGATCGTCATCGGCACCATCGGCGCGGTGCTGGTCATCGGCGGTCTCATCATGGTGCCCTTCCCCGGCCCCGGCTGGCTGGTCGTCTTCGCGGGGCTGGCGGTGCTGGCCACCGAGTTCCACTGGGCACACCGGCTGCTGGAGTTCGGCAAGCGGACCCTGTCGGCCTGGACGGCCTGGCTGGGCCACCAGGGCTGGAGCGTCAAGATCCTGGTCGTCCTCACCGCCGCGGTGACCGCCACCGCCATCGTCTACTACGGCCTCAAGCTCAGCCTCGACCTCGACCTGATCGTCGAGGCCCAGAAGCTCCTCACCCGATAAGTCCGCCTCCAACGCGAGGCGACGCCCTCTTCGGCAACGGCCAGGGCTGCCGCTCTGACCGGCAATGGTGAGGTATGCCGGGGAAACGAGATCGGCACCCCGGGAGTTTTACCCGAACTCGGTCACCTCGTTATCATCCCGGGATGTGACTCTCCGTAGTGTCTCCACGTCCGATCCGCAGGGACGGATCGGTAGAGACGACTAAGGAGAGTGACGTTCGATGCGCGCCCTGTCCTCGATGTTGGTCCTGGCGGCTGCCGGAGCCGTCGCCCTGACCGGCACCCCCGCCCACGCCGATGACGTCAACCTGTCCGCGAGGGTGCAGCCCGGCGAGGAGGTGTTCCTCACGCCCGAGCTCGTCCCCGGGCGCCAGTACAACGGAAACGTGCTGGTCAAGCTGGACAACAACAGCGTGCCCGTCAAGGTCAAGGTCGGCAACTGCCGCGGCCGGTACATCGGGTCGGTGCCGATCGCGGCCAACGACCACGCCGCGTACGTCGCCGCCAGCGCCCCCCAGCCCGCCCAGTGCATCCGCTACCGGGTGAAGAACATGGGCGACACGACGGCCGCCATCACGGGCACCGGCTACTTCTAACTCTGTACTGACTGCGACGCTGTACTGACTGCGACGCTGTATTGACTGCGACGCTGCGCGTCGCGGTGAGGCCGCTCTTATCCGGCTCCTTCCCTCGTCGAGCGGGGTCGCTCGTTCCTCGCGACCCCGCTCTCCTCAGTCCAGTCCCCGGCGCGGCCTCACGGGTAGTCCCTCAAGGCAGAGAGCCTCACGGGTAGTCCCCCAAGGTCGGAGAGCGTGGAACACGTCCCCAGGGGCGGTTCTTGGGGCGGCTCGTCGCTTGGTTCGAGGGGGTGTGGCCGGGTGCTGGGAAGATTCGGGGGTGACCTCACGGTGGGGGGCCGCGGGGGGTGATTTCTTGTTACGGGGGTGAGCGGAGGGGCCGGGGAAAATGTGCGCTCCGGTCAGCAGACGCTTTCCTGACATCGGAGTAGCGTCCGAAGTCAGGAGGAGTCCCCGTGAGCCTTGCCCGTGTCGTCGAACAGCCGCAGGCGGACATCCCCCGGGAGTTCGCCGAGGCCCTCCGTCCCTATCTGGACGTCCTGGCCGAGGAGATGATCGGCGAGATCCAGGCCAGCGTGCCGGAGTACTCCCGGCAGAGCGGCGCCTATGCCCGCATCGTCAGGCACGCCGTCGAGGAGGCACTCGCCGGATTCGTGAACCGGGTCGGTGACCGGGGGGCGAGCCGGTCCCGGCTGCTGGAGGTCTTCCGTGCCGTCGGCAGCGGGGAGGCCGCGGAGGGGCGACCCCTCGACTCGCTCCAGTCCGCGCTGCGGATCTGCGCCAGGGTGGCGTGGCGGCGGCTGGCCGAGGAGTCCGAGCGGCTCAACCTGTCCCGGCAGCGCATGTGCGACATCGGGGAGGCGATCCTGGTCTATCTCGACGAGATCGCCGCCGCGGCGGCCGACGGCTACTCCGAGGCCCAGGTCCGGGTGGCCGGTGAGCTCGAACTCAGGCGCCGCAGGCTGCTCGACCTGCTCGTCGCCCACCCGGCCGCCGACTCCCGTGCCGTGGCCGACCTGGCCAGGTCGGTGCGCTGGACCATGCCGCGGACCCTGGCCTGCGTCGCCCTGGCAGCCCGCGCCCAGGGCGATCTGCCCAGGCCGGGTCTCCCGCCCGACGTGCTCGTCGACCTCGACCGCTCCGACCCCTGCATGGTCGTGCCCGACCCCGAAGGCCCAGGGCGGCACGGCCTGCTGAACGCCATGGCGGCCGACTGGACCGTGGTGATCGGCCCCGCGGTCGCGGTGGGGGAGGCAGGTCTCTCGCTCAGGCTCGCCAGGGACGCCCTGGCCCTGGCCAGGCGCGGGGTGCTGGACGGCCGCCGGATCACCCGGGTGTCCGAGCACCTCGCCACCCTGATGATCTTCCAGGACGAGTCGCTGATCCAGATCATGGGCCGGACGCGGCTGGAACCCCTGCTCGCCCTGCGCCCCTCCCAGCGCGACCGGCTGGCCGAGACCCTGCTGGCCTGGTTGCAGAGCGGCAACGCCACCGAGGTCGCGGCCAGGCTGCACATCCACCCGCAGACCGTCCGCTACCGCCTCCGTCAGGCCACCGAACTCTTCGCCGACCAGCTCGGCACCTCCGGCGACCGCTTCGAGCTGGAGGTGGTCCTCCGGGCCCGCGCCGCCGGTCTCACCCCCGCGCCGGGCTGAGGTGGTCCCACACCCACCCGGCACCCGGGGCGGACGCCCCGTCCTGCGGGACTCCGTCGCCCGATTCGGCGTCTCTCCTTGCGATGATCGTTCTTAGACACGGGATGTCCGGGACATGGTTGTTCTGCCGGGTTGTGATGAGGAGAGTGTGATGTCGGCGCAGCCGCGCCCATGGCCTGGAATCCAGGAGGTGACGGCGCGGACGCCCTCTCCGCCGGGCTTCTGGGAGAAACGGATGCATGGCTCCTCATTACTATGAAGCAGGGCGCCGTTTTAACAGGACAAGACGGGGCAAACGGTGCCACGCCAGTCTGAGTCCGCCTGAATCCTGTGCGTTGATGCGGGCCCGATCATGAGGATGCATAGGGTGATCACATGCCTGCCACGCTGAGTACCACGAAGACCAGGGCCGCACTGCGCACCTCGGCGCGCATCTCCGCGGAGATGTTGCTGGTCCTGCTGATGAGCGCGGTGGCCCTGTGGATCCTGGGCCAGATGTGGTCCGTGGTCTGGCCGCTCGTGGTCGCCCTGCTGCTCACCACGCTGACCTGGCCGGTAACCCGTTTCCTGCGCAGGCACGGCTGGCCTCCCGCCCTGGCCGCGTCGGCCGTGACCCTGCTGTTCCTCCTGGTCGCCGCGGGCATCGTGGTCCTGATCGTCGTGCCCGTCGCGTCGCAGTCCGGAGAGCTGGCCACCGGCGTGGTCAACGGCATCAAGCAGGTGCGCGAATGGGCCGCCGGGCCGCCGCTGAACATCGGCAACGACCAGGTCACCAGCGTGCTCGACACCGCGATCGCCCGCCTCCAGGACAGTGTCGGCGGCATCGTCAGCGCCACCGTGACCGGGGTGGGCACCGTCGTCAACGGTCTGGTCACCACCGTCCTCGCGCTCTTCCTGATGTTCTTCTTCCTCAAGGACGGCCCGCGGTTCCTGCCGTGGCTGACCCGCCAGCTCCCCGGCCGCCTCGCCGTGGACGTGCCGGCCGTGGCCGCACGCGGCTGGGACACCCTCGGCGCGTTCGTCCGCTCCCAGGCGTTCGTCGGCCTGCTCGACGCCGTCTTCATCGGCCTCGGGCTGTGGATCGTGGGCGTGCCGCTGGTGTTCCCGCTGGCGGTCCTGACCTTCGTGACGGCGTTCGTGCCCATCGTCGGCGCCCTGTTCGCCGGCCTCGTCGCCGTGCTCATCACGCTGGTGTCGAACGGCCCGACGGACGCGCTGATCGTGCTGGCCATCATCGTCGCGGTCCAGCAGCTGGAGGGCAACGTGTTCCAGCCGATGGTGCAGAGCCACGGCCTGGGCCTGCACGCCGCGGTGATCCTGCTCGCGGTGACGCTGGGCGCCAGCCTGGCCGGCATCGTGGGCAGCCTGCTCGCCGTACCGGTCGCCGCCCTGATCGCCGTGGTCTGGAACTACCTGCGCGAACAGCTCAGCGACCCACCCCGGGAGCCCGAGGCCGCCGCGGCCGTACCGGTGCAGGAGCCCGAACCCGACGCGGCCGCACCGGCGGAGAAGCCCGCCTGATTCGAAGACGAGCACCCAGACGTCGGGTTATGCCGCCGTCCTCGCCAGGAGGGATCAGGTCGAGGACCGACGGCGTAGGTCATCCGGTCGGATGGGCCCCGGGGTGGGAATCCGGTGAATGTCCCGCCTAGGGGTGCTCTCTGCTCGCGATCAGGGCGGCGACCCCGTCCAGGATGCGGTCCAGGCCGAAGGTGAGGGCGTGGGCGGGGTCGGAGATCGCATGATGGGCCTGGCCCGCGGCCTGGCCGACGCGGGAGGCGACCGGGAAGCGGGCCTCGTCCATGATCTTGTCGAGCAGCGGGGCGTTGGACAGCCACCACTCGACGTCGGTCATCCCGCTCTCCCGCTGGACCCGTGCCTGGTTGGCCGAGGCCCTGGCGGTGCTCTGCACGTGGCTGAGGACCAGGGCCAGCACGGAGTCCATCTCGACGTCCGTCAGGCCGACGCCGTCCAGCGGGCGTAGCTCGGCCTCGTACTTGAGTGAGGCGTTCGGTCCCAGCGTGGAGCGGGCGTCGATGACCTGCAGCAGCCACGGATCGCGCCGGTAGAGGTCCCAGTTGCGCGCGGCGACGAACTTCATCGCGCCCCGCCATCCGCCCGCCTGCCGGGACGGGGCGTCCACATCGGCGTACAGCTCCCCGTACGCGGTGTCGACCATGAGGTCGACCAGCTCGCCCTTGCCGGGGACATGGGTGTAGAGGGACATGGTCCCGGCCCCCAGCCGCTCGGCGACCTGGCGCATCGAGACCGCTTCGAGCCCCTCGGCGTTGGCCAGTTCGATGGCCGCCAGGACGATCGAGCGCACGGTGAGCCCGGAGCGCCCCGGCTTGCTGTGCGAGCCCCACAGGAGCGCCAGGCTGCGTGCCGGGTCGGCGTCGGAAGCTTTCTTCGCACTCAAGGGAACAGTCTCCAGATTTTCGTCGTTGGGACCACCGTAGCCGAGTCGTACGATGTACGGTACGGTCTACGCCACGAAGGCGCGACGGCGCCGGGCGGGAAGACGGGCGAAAAGGGGTGAAACAGGTGGCTGTGAGAGCGACGGAGTTCGCGATCGCCGCGTACGACGTGCGCAAGAACTACGCGGGTGCCTCCGAGGGGGCGGGTCTCAACGGGTTCGACCTGCGGGTGGCGGCCGGAACGGTCTGCGGCCTGCTCGGGCCCAACGGTGCGGGCAAGACCACGGCCGTCAGGATCCTGGCCACGCTGTTGCGCCCGGACTCGGGCCAGGCGAGCGTCGCGGGATTCGACGTCCGCACGCAGGCGCGGCAGGTGCGCGAGCGGATCGGGCTAGTCGGCCAGTACGCGGCGGTCGACGAGATCCTCAGCGGGCGGCAGAACCTGGTGATGTTCGGCAGGCTGAACCACCTGCCGGCCGCCGGGGCACGGAGACGGGCCGACGAGCTGCTGGAGCGCTTCTCGCTGGCGGATGCCGGGGCCAAGCCGGTCGGCGCGTACTCCGGCGGCATGCGCAGGCGCCTCGACCTGGCGGCGAGCCTCATCGTCGCACCCCGGGTGCTCTTCGTGGACGAGCCCACCACCGGCCTCGACCCGGCCGCCCGCCAGGAGGTGTGGTCGGCCATCCGCGACCTGGTCGGCTCGGGCACGACCGTGCTGCTCACCACCCAGTATCTGGAGGAGGCGGACCGGCTGGCCGACCGGATCACCATGCTCGGGGCGGGCCGGGTCGTCACCGAGGGCACTCCCGAGGAGCTGAAGTCGGCCATCGGCGGCGACTGGCTCGACCTTGTCCTCGCCGATCCGGCGGATGTGGCCAGGGCGGAGGCGCTCGCGGTGCGGGTCGCCTCCGGCGGGATCCTGGTGGACGCCGAGTCGCGCCGGGTCAGCATCCCGGTCGCCGAGCGCACCCGGGCGCTCGTCACCATGGCCACCGCGCTCGGCGACGCCGGGATCGAGCCGGTCGACGTCACGCTGCGCCGCCCCACGCTCGACGAGGTCTTCCTGCACCTGACGGGCGGGGCCGAGAACACGGCCACCCGTACCGGGGCGTCCGCGTGAGCGCCGCGACCGCGCTCTCCGGCAGGGGTTCGGTATGGGCACCTCCGCAACGGACGTCGCCGCCGTGCGCCCCGGCGCGGGCGGCCACCCTTCCCGACGGGGGCACCCCGGCCGGTACGACGACCCCACCCCCCTATACGGAGGCATCCGCGTGAGTACGACGACCTCGACCCTGTCCGACACCTCCCCGCTCTCCCGGTTCGGCTGGGCGCTGGCCGACTCCTGGACCATTACCCTGCGCGATCTGAGCCACTGGGTCCGAAGCCCGGGAACGGTGGCTGTCGGCTGGCTCTTCCCGGTCATGATGGTGCTGATGTTCGGCGGCCTGTTCGGCGGCGCCATCGGCGTCCCCGGCGGGGGTGGCTACTTCGACTTCCTGATCCCCGGCATGTTCGCGATGACCATGCTCTTCGGCCTGGAGAGCACGATGATGGCGGTCACCACCGACGCGGCCAAGGGGGTGACCGACCGGTTCCGCTCGATGCCGATGAGCGCCTCGGCGGTCGTCATGGGCCGCGGGATCGCCGACATGCTCAACTCGATGGTCGGACTGGCCATCATGATCGGGGCCGGGCTGCTGCTCGGCTGGCGCGCCGAGGGCGGCCTGAGCGAGGCGCTGGCCGCGGTGGGCCTGCTCCTGTTGCTGCGCTTCGCCCTGCTCTGGGTGGGGATCTACATCGGCCTCGTGTCGGGAGGGCCGGAGGTGGTGACGTCGGTGCAGATCCTGGTCTGGCCGGTCGGCTTCCTGTCCAGTGTGTTCGTCGACCCCGCCACCATGCCCGGCTGGCTCGGCGCGATCGCGCAGTGGAACCCGCTCTCGGCCACCGCCACGGCCACCAGGGGGCTCTTCGACAACCCAGGCTGGGCGGGAGAGTCGTGGATCGTGCAGAACGCCACCCTCATGGCGGTGCTCTGGCCGCTGCTGCTGATCGCCGTCTTCCTGCCGCTGTCGGCGCACAGGTTCCGCCGGCTCGGCGGCTGACGGAGCCGGCCTCCCGGCCGTCAGCCCTCCGTGCGGCCGGGGGAGTCCTGTTTCCCGATGGATCACAACGTTTGCCGCCGGGAGAGGATGCTCCGCGTTTTACATCGCGGCTCCGCGTTTTACACCGCGGTGACGGGGTTCGTCGGGGCCTGTAACTGACGGTAGTGAATCTGAGGGCATGAGTGAGACGGAACGGGAACGATCCGCCTCGGGGTGGACGCTCAACAGGGAACTGCTCAACGTCGGCGCGATCATCGTCGCCGCCGGTGTAGCCCATCTCGTCATGGGCCTGATCGGACATGAGAAGCACGGGCCCTTCATGCTCCTGCTGCTCGGCGGGGTGCTCGTCGCGGCGGCGCTCGGTCACCGGTTCTACGAACATCGGCGCCATCGAGTCCCCGTGGCCGGGGAGTGTCTGAGGTGCGGGGCCGCGACGGGGGAGGGGGCATGACGTGGCACGCTTCGAGGGGAGGGCGGCCCTTCACCACCACCGGCCTCTCTTACACCTGTTCTAACCGATTCGGTCTAGATCGGGATCTTGAGGGATTTCCGGCTTAGGATTCCGGCGTGCCCGTGACTCCTGGGATTTACCGGTTCCTCGGCTGCCTTGTCGTGCTGGCTTCGGTGATCGTGCCGCTCCCCGCGGCCGCGCACGCCGAGGCCGCACCCGTCGACACCGTGCTGCCCGGCACCCGGGTCACCGTGCGGGAGGACGCCACGGACCCGCTCAGGGTGACGTCGTACTCCTCCGGAAAGATGACCTACCTGCGCAGGGGTGACGGGTTCACCCGGCAGGCCGCCTACCAGGAGATCACGGTCGCGCCGAAGGGGGGCAGCGCGCTGGCGGTGCCCACCTCCTACAAGAGCGGCTACGACTCGGTCGTCCTGCTCGACCTGGCGACCTCCAAGGGGACCAGGATCCGTACGGTGCGGAAACCGCTCGTCGCGCACTACGCGCACTGGAGCCGCGACGGCCGCAAGGCGGTGCTGACCACCGAGCGGAAGAGCGGCTCGGCGTGGGTGACCTCGGGGTTCGTGGTCGTCGACGTGTCCGCGAAGAGCGCCAAGACGGTGACCGTGGCCGATGTCGACAAGGCCGCGCGGTTCCGCTGGAGCTCCGACGGCACCGAGGTGGTGGCCGAGTACCGGGGCGGCGCCCGCTTCTACGCGCCGGACGGCACGGTCCGCCGCACCCTGGCCAAGACCGGCAGGCCCGCCGGCGGTGAGGACGCCTTCACCCCCTCGGGCAAGGGCCTGATGACCTGGTGCCCGTCCAGCTACACCGAGCACGTCTGCGTCTGGGATCGCGTTTCGGGCAGGCTCGCGGCCAAGGTGCCCGGCATCCGGCCGAAGGCCCTGTGGGGTTGGTGGGACGAGAAGCACTTCATCGCGGTCATCCCCTCCGGGAACCACTACCAGGTGGTCCTGTCGACCCTCAAGGGCAAGACCACGCGGGTGCTGGCCGCCTTCTCCACCGAGGACTGGAACAACAAGCTCTATCTCGGATACACCCGGAAATGACCCCAGTGCGGCCCGGCCCGAGGGCGGGCCGGTCACGGGCCGGGGATCTCTTTCGCGCCCAGGCGGACCTCGCGCCGGAAAGCGGTCCGGTCATCCGGCGGGGACGACCCGGTCCGGGGGAACCGGGCGATGGAGATGTCCTCCGTGGAGCTCAGAGGTAGAGGCCGGTGCCGTTGTCGGTCTGCGGGGTGGCGATGGCGTGCAGGTCGCGCTCGCGCATGACCAGGTAGATCTGGCCGTGGACCTCGACCTCGTACTGGTCCTCGGGGTTGAACAGGACCTTGTCGCCGACCTTGACCGCCCGGACGTTCTGGCCCGCGCCGCAGACCTCACCCCAGACGAGGCGGTTGGCCATCTTCACCGTCGCCGGGATGACGATGCCAGCCGTGCTGCGCCGTTCCTCTGACTCCTGCTCGACCTTGACCATGACACGGTCGTGGAGCATCTGGATCTCGAACTTCGGGTCACCCACGTCATGAAGTTTATGGGAACAGTGGAGCCGCGCCTGCTCGTCCGTGGACTCCGAGGGGGCGAAGGCCGACCGGTGACCACATCTGTGGTCGAATCACCTGCGAAGTAGGATCTCGCGGTATGACATCCCCCGAGCTGGTAAGCGAATTTCTCGACTGGTACCTGGCGGAGAATCCCATCTACGCCGCCCTCGCGGGCGCGCCGGGGTACGACAGGACCCTCGGTGACTTCACCGAGGCCGGCATCCTCGCCAGGGGGCGGGAGGCACGTCGCCGGCTGGAGCTGCTCCAGGGGGAACGGGGCTCCGGAGACTTCGAGGACGAGATCGACCGGGAACTCGTCATGTCCACTTTGCGCGGCGAGATCGCCTACGAGTCGTGGCCGCTCTGGCGGCGTGACCCGGCCGCCTACGTGGGCCCGATCTTCTCCTCGATGTTCAGCCCGTTCCTGCAGCGGCTCTCCGGTGAGGCCGAGCTGGTGGACGCGGCCGTCGCGCGGCTGGCCGAGGTGCCGGGCGTCATCGCCGCCTGCCGGGCCAACCTCGACCCCGCGCTGGCGGCCCCGCTGCTGATCGAGCGAGGGCTGGGCCAGGCGCGGACCGCTCGCCGCTTCCTCACCGAGACGGTTCCCGGCCAGGTGTCCGACGAGGCGCTGCGCGCCCGGCTGGCCGCGGCGGCCGAGCCCGCGGCGGCGGCCTTCGACGAGTTGGTGGAGTTCCTCGAAGGTTTCCGGGCGGAGGGCACCTGGCGGATGGGGGAGGAGCTCTACTCCACGCTGCTGCGCGAGCGGGAGATGCTCGGCTACGGCGCCGACGAGCTGCTCAGGCGGGGGCAGGAGGCCTACGACGAGCTGGACGCGCGGATGCGCGAGGTCGCGGCCCGGCTGGACGGCGGCTCGGGCGACTGGCACGCGGCCATCACCGAGCTCCAGGACGACCACGCGCCGACGCTGGCGGACATGCGGGCCGAGTACGAGGCCGAGACGGAGCGGGCCAGGAGGTTCGTCCGCGAGCGCGGCCTGGTGACCTTCGCCGAGGGCGAGGAGTGCCTGGTCGTCCCGTCGCCCGAGTTCCAGCGGCCCATCCTCGCCGTCGCCTCCTACATGCCGCCGCCGCCCCTGTCGACCTCCAGGATCGGGCACTTCTTCGTGCCCTTCACCCCGTCCTCCTTCACCGGGGAACAGGTCCGCCAGCGGCTGCGCACCAACGCCAGGGCCCAGATGCCCTCCATCGCCGTCCACGAGGCGTACCCCGGTCACCACTGGCACCTGTCCTGGATGGCGGGCAACCCGCGCCGGGCCCGCAGGCTGTTCCGCACCCCGTACTTCACCGAGGGCTGGGGCCTGTACGTCGAGAAGCTGATGCACGAGCAGGGCTACTTCACCACTCCGGCCCAGGAGCTCGCCCACCTGGACTTCCGGCTCTTCCGCGCGGCCCGCATCATCGTGGACACCTCGCTGCACTGTGGTGACATGACGATCGAGCAGGCCGAGGAGTTCATGACCACGAAGTCCTCGCTCACCCCCGGAACGGCCAAGGGGGAGGTCAACCGCTACTGCGCGTGGCCCACCCAGGCGCCCTCCTATCTGACGGGGGCACTGGAGATCGACCGCATCCGCGACGACTACCTGGCCGCGGGCCGCGGTGACCTGCGCGCCTTCCACGACGCGCTGGCGGGTTCCGGTGGTGGCCTCCCGCTGGGCCTGGCCCGCCGGGTCGCGCTGGAGGCCTAGTCTCCCGGGGAGACCCGCGCCTACGTCCTGGCGGGAGCGCGGCGGCGGGTCTCGGGGACGATCAGCGGGGTGCCGCTCTGCGGGTCCTCGATGATCTCGCAGCGTAGCTCGAAGACCTCCCGTACCAGGTCGGCCGTGACGATCGTGGAGGGGTCGCCCTCGGCGACGATCCGGCCGTCGCGCATCACGATCAGATGGGTGGCGTAGCGGCAGGCCTGGTTCAGGTCGTGCAGCACGGCGACCAGGGTCCTGCCCTGCTCGTGCAGGTCGGCGCAGAGGTCGAGCACCTCGATCTGGTGGGCGATGTCCAGGAAGGTGGTCGGCTCGTCGAGCAGCAGGATCGGGGTCTCCTGGGCCAGCGCCATGGCCAGCCAGACGCGCTGGCGCTGGCCGCCGGAGAGCTCGTCCACGCAGCGGTCGGCCAGCTCGGTCACGTCGGTGGACTCCATGGCCGCCGCCACCGCGGCCTCGTCCTCGCGGGACCACTGGCGCATCATCCGCTGGTGCGGGTAGCGGCCCCGGCCCACCAGGTCGGCGACCGTGATGCCGTCGGGCACGATCGAGCTCTGCGGCAGCAGGCCCAGCCTGCGTGCCACCTCCTTGGAGGGCAGCGAGGTGATCACGGATCCGTCCAGGTGGACCGCTCCCGCGCGGGGCTTGAGCATCCGGGCCAGGGCGCGCAGCATCGTGGACTTGCCGCACGCGTTGGGGCCGATGATCACTGTGAACGACCCGTCGGGGATCGTGACGTCCAGGTCCCTGGCCACCACACGCTTGTCGTAGGAGAGGGTCAGGCCGGTGCCGTACAGTCTCAACGTCGTTCCCTCCGCAGGAGAAACACCAGGTATACGCCGCCGATCGCGGCGGTCATGATTCCCACCGGCAGCTGGACCGGTGCGAAGAGGCGCTGCGCGGCCAGGTCGGCGCCGACCAGCAGGGTGGCGCCGGTCAGCGCCGAGGTGACCAGGGTGACGCCGGGGGAACGACTGATCCGCCGGGCCAGCTGGGGAGCGGCCATCGCCACGAAGATCACAGGTCCGGTGGCGGCGGTGGCGACACCGCACAGCAGCACGCCGACGGCGATCGCCGCCGCGCGCACCGGCTCGACGCGGATGCCCATGGCCCTGGCCGAGTCGTCGCCCATCTCCATCATCCGCAGCGGGCGCGACAGCCAGGCGCAGGCGGGCAGGAGCACGGCCATCGCGCACGCGACCGGGATCGCGTGCTCCCAGCCGCGCCCGCCGAGGCTGCCGGTGATCCACGCCCCGGCGGTGGCCGCGTCGCCGATGTCGGCGCGGGTCAGCATGTACCAGTCGGCGGAGATCAGCAGTGCGTTGACCCCGATGCCGACCAGGATCAGCCGGTAGCCCTGTATCCCGCGCTGGAAGGCCAGGGCGTACACGGCCAGCGCGCCGGCGACGCACCCGGCGAGCGAGGCGCCCGCGATGTGCCAGGCGCTGCCGCCCAGCACCACGGCGGCGATGCCCCCGGTGGCCGCCCCCGAGGTGAGGCCGACGAAGTCGGGGCTGCCGAGCGGGTTGCGGGTGAGGCTCTGGAAGATCGCCCCGCTCAGCCCGAACGCGGCACCGACCAGCAGACCGGTCACGATCCGCGGTGCCCGCAGGCGGTTCACGATGAGCTCGGCGACCGGGGGTCCCTCACCGAACAGCGCGGCCACGATGTCGCCGACGGGGACCGTGAACTCGCCGACGGACAGCGCGACCAGGCTGACGACCAGGCCGAGTACGGCGATGGCGGTGCCGGTGACGAGGCCGCGCGGGGAGAGCCGCAGCGACCAGGAACGCACGCGCAGGGCGTTCAGCGGGGGCCCGGGGGGACGGCCGCTCTTCCTGGCGGGGGCCGGCGGTGGGGCGATCACGAGAGATCCGTGCGGTGGGCCCCTGAGGCCCGTGCCGGGAGGGTTTCTTTCATAGGGCGGCGAGCCTCCGGCGGCGGGCGAGCAGGATGAAGACCGGGGCGCCGACGAACGCGCACATGACGCCCACCTGTACCTCGGCGGGGGCGGCGACCACCCGGCCGAGGATGTCGGAGCCGAGCAGCACCACGGGGGCGAGCACGACGGTGTACGGCAGGACCCAGCGCTGGTCGGGGCCGGTGAAGGCGCGTACCGCGTGCGGCACGGCCAGGCCCACGAACCACAGCGGCCCGGCGGCGGCGGTGGCGGCCCCGCACAGCAGGGTGACCGCGAGCGCGGTCAGCCCGCGGGTGCGGGCCATGTTCACGCCCAGCGCGCGTCCCGCCTCGTCGCCCAGTGCCATGGTGTTGAGCGGCCTGGCCAGCAGCAGTCCGAGCACCAGGCCGGCCACGAGGAACGGGGCGAGCCGGATCGCCGCGTCGGCGCTGATCCCGGCCAGCGAACCGGTGAGCCAGAACCGCATCCGGTCGAAGGTCGCGGTGTCGGCCCGCAGGATCGCCGAGGCCGCGGCGTTGAACACCATGCCCAGCGCGACACCGGCGAGCGTGAGCCGTACCGGGCCGCCGCCCGAGCGTCCGGCGGAGCCGAGCGCGTAGGCCAGCACCGCTGCGGCGGCCGCGCCGGCGAACGCGAACCAGACGTAGACAGAGGGGTCGCTCAGGCCCAGCAGCCCGATGGCGACCGTCACGCCGAGCGCCGCGCCCTGGTTGACGCCCAGCAGGCCTGGATCGGCGAGCGGGTTACGGGTGAGGCTCTGCATCAGCGCGCCGGCCAGGCCGAGTGCCGCGCCCACGCCGATGCCGATCAGTGTCCGTGGCACGCGCAGGTCCCTGATGACCGTGTGGTCGGTGGACCCGTCGGGGGCGAGCAACGCGTCCAGCACCGTGGACAGTGGGACCGAGCGAGATCCCACCGCGACACTGACCAGCGCCAGCAGCACCAGTATGGCCAGCGCGGCCGGCAGCCCGGCCGCCAGCGTGGCCGCACGCCGTTTCGCCGGCGGCGGCGACGTGCCGTCCGGTTCCCCGGCCATCCTGGACGCGGCCGTGGCCACACCGGCCCTGCTCACCGGTCCCCCTCCCTGTCGGTATAGCTAAGGTAAGGCTAATCTAATGAAATAGCCATTTAGGTAAGCCTATCTTTTGGAGAGCGATATGTCCCTACCTGTCCTTCCTCGGCGGGGATTCATGGCTGTCGGCCTCGGCCTCGTGTTCGCCCTGGCCGCCTGCGGGAGCGGCACCGAGACGGCACCCGCGGCCAGTGGCTCTCCGGCTGCCTCCTCGTCGGCGGCGGGTCCGTGGACCTTCACCGACGACCGCGGAAAGAAGATCGAGCGGCCCGAGCGTCCCGCCCGCGTCGTCGCCCAGGTCGGCGCCGCCGCCGCGCTCTGGGACTTCGGGGTCCGCCCGGTCGCTGTCTTCGGCCCGCACAAACTCAAGGACGGGACCAGGGACCCCCAGGTCGGCAACGTCGACATCACCAAGGTCGAGTCCCTCGGCAACGTGTGGGACGAGTTCAACGTCGAGAAGTACATCTCGCTCCAGCCGGACCTGCTGGTCAGCGGCATGTACACCGGAGACACCCTCTGGTACGTGCCGGAGAAGTCCACCTCGACCATCGAGCAGGTGGCGCCCACCCTCGGCGTCCGCCTGGTCGGCAAGTCGCTGCCCGAGATCATCGGGAAGTACGGCGAGGTGGCCGCCGCCCTCGGCGCGGACCTCAACGCCCCCGAGGTGACCGCGGCCAAGGCGAGGTTCGACGCCGCGGCCAAGGCGCTCGTCACCCCCGAGACCAAGAACCTGAAGATCCTGATCATGTCGGGTGGCCCGGAGACGATGTGGGTGGTCAATCCCGACGACCACGCGGACGTGCGCTACTTCAAGGAGCTGGGCCTGGACGTCGTGGTGCCGGACAAGGTCGACGAGGCGGGCTTCTGGGAGACGCTGAGCTGGGAGAACGCCGACACCTACGAGGCGGACGTGATCCTGGTGGACGCCCGCACCCAGTCGATGCGGGTCGACGAGATGATGAAGAAGCCGACCTTCGCCAAGTTGCCCGCGGTCAAGGCCGGGCAGGTCTACGCCTGGCACGCCGAGGAGCGCTACAGCTACCAGGGCTACGCCGACGTGCTGGAGAAGCTCCTGGCCGACCTGGTCAAGGCCAAGAAGCTCTAGCCCGGTGGCGGGGAAGGTCAGCCGGACCGCGGCCGTGGGTCCGGTCGCGGATCTGGGAGGCACCGGTCCACGCGTCCGGCTCCGCGAAGCGGCCGGCGGGCGGGGTCAGGTGTAAGCGCCGCGGACCTCGATGATGTCGGCCAGCGGGAACTCCAGGTAGTCGCCCGCCTCCTCGCACCACGCGTCGAGCACGCCGCTGCGCAGCTCGCCGTGGCTGATGGTGGCGGTCAGGCCGTCGGTCAGCGTGATCGCCGCCCGCACGCCCCGATCGACGACGAAGCCGAGCAGCGACTGCTGGGCGGTCGGCAGGCGGGAGGCCATGCGGCCGATGACCGCCCACGTCCTGCCGCCGGACTGGGCGGCCTGGCCCTCGGCGACGAGCAGGCGCTGGGCGTGCTCGCGGGGGTCCGGCGGCGGCTCCACCAGTGGGTACGGGGGCTGTTCGAACTCGGCCACCCTGCCTCCGGGCAGCAGGATCAGCCGCCCGTTCCGCG
This sequence comes from Streptosporangium sp. NPDC049644, assembly GCF_040675205.1. NCBI lineage: Bacteria > Bacillati > Actinomycetota > Actinomycetes > Streptosporangiales > Streptosporangiaceae > Streptosporangium > Streptosporangium sp. NPDC049644. The sequence continues at coordinate 15,655 of NZ_JBFAOJ010000125.1, forward strand.
GTTCCTCGACGCGGGCCCTGCGGATGGTGATCTCCCCGGTGTCCTCGATGGGCACCGGCGCGTAGCCGTTCTCCCGCAGCGCCGCCAGGGTCCTGTCGGCGGGCATCGCGCTGGCCAGCACGGTCGGGGCGAGCAGCCGCAGGCCCAGCCTGCCCAGCCGCCGATGCCCGGCGATCTCGGCCAGCAGCACCGGGTCGGAGGCCTGCACGATGCAGGCGACGGTGGTCACCGTGACCTCGCCGTGCCGCCTGGCCACGTCGTGAATCAGGTACTCGAGGGGCTGCGGCACCCTGCCCACCTCGGCGAGGTCCGTCAGCAGGCCCTCGGCGGTGTAGCCGGCGTCCATGGCCCGGCGCACGCTGGCCGGGGTGAACCGCCAGACCGAGGCCGCGCCGCGCGACTCGCGCTCGGCGGCCCGGTCGAGCAGTTCGGCGAGCTCGCCGGCGGGCGGGCCGGTCACCACCGCGGTGAGGTCGGCGCCGAAGAGCGCGCTCCGCCGCACGCTGGCCAGCGCCCTGGTGGAGCACTCGACCAGCACGGGGTCGTTCTCCACCAGGGGCGCGGAGTCGTCGATCTCGTCGCCGGGGAAGGCGTCCAGCCCGGCCATCGCGCGGCCGAGGTCGGTGATCGTGTCGAGGGCGACCAGCCCGAGCATCCGGGCCTCCTCCAGCACGGCGGGAGCGCACTCGGCCAGCAGCGACCGGTCCAGCAGCGGGGCGTGCCAGTACGCGGACTCGACCAGCCCGGCCAGGTCGACGCACGCGGTGCTGGCGGGCAGGCGGGCCAGCACGCCGAGCACCGCCCGCCGGGCGCGGGCGACCATGGCCCCGGCGGGATCGTCGCCGAGCACCGTGCCGTACTTGCCGTCGACCTTCCGGAGCGACGAGCGCTCCATCCGCCACCACGCCGACAGCAGCACCCTGAGCCTGGCGGCCGCGTCGTCCAGCCGCCAGCGGTCGAACTTCTCGGTGGGCACCAGCCCGCCGGCGGAGTCGTCCCAGGCCAGCAGCCGGGCCACCGCGCAGACCTCCAGCAGCAGCCGGGTCTCGTCCTCGTCGCAGCCGGTGTCCTTGGCCACCCGCCTGACCTCGCGCACCCCCACCCCGCCCGCCTTGAGCAGCGGCAGCGGGAACTTCGCGGTGTTCTCCAGCATGGCGGCGCAGCGTTCCACCACGTGTGGCGCGGCCAGGGTCATCAGGTGGTCGACGGCCTCGGGGTCTACGGGGAGCGTGGCCAGGTCGGGCGGGACGGGGGTGAAGGGCGGGTGGTAGTCGGGGCCGCGCAGCGCGAGCGCCACCTCACGGGGCATCTCGGCCACGTTCCAGCTGGGGCGGAAGAGCAGCCCGTGGTCGGTGGCCCACTTCTCGGGAGACCCCGGCACCACGAACTCGCCGCCGTCCACGTCGCGGACAGGACCGTCCCAGGCGAACTCCTCAAGCAGCCGCCTCGCGCCCTCGGGAGCCTTCTCCAGCAGCGCGGTCACCCGGTGCGGGTCGGAGAGGATCTCGGTGACCCTGGCGACCGTACGCCGCTTGGGGCCGTGCGGCAGGCCCAGGGTCCTGGCCAGCCCGCGCAGCGCGTCCGCGCTGACCGTCCAGGAGTTCAGGTAGTTGGGGAGCGGCTCACCGAGCCCGCAGGGGGCGGTCCACCAGCGGGCGAGTCCCTCGGCCACCCGGATACGGCCCTCGGCGTCCGGCCACGCCAGGGCGTGGTCGAACAGCAGGTCGAGCCAGGGCGCCACCTCGGCCTCGGACACGCCCATGAAACGGGCCACCGCCTTGGGCCCGGCCTGCTCGCCGAGGGTCAGCGCGGCCTGCGCCACCTCCAGGGAGGGCAGCGGCAGGCCGCGCATGACCTCCATCACCGCGAACCCGTTGCCCAGCCGCTGCGCCAGGGTGTCCAGGCGGCGCGGCCACGGCGGGGCGATGGCGTCCGGCCGGTTGGCCAGAACTCGGGCGAGCCGTTCTTCGTCGAGGGTTTTCAACCAGCCGAGCAGGTGATCGTCCATCTCGCAGCTCTCTCAGGAATCTCGCGCGGGGACTCTCCGTGAGCCATAAACATCCACGGTAATGCAGAGGGCATCTCTGACGGCGTCTACCGCGCAGAATGCGACGCGTTATATGAGGTCCCCATCCGGTTCTAACCGGTCCCGGGGCCGCCGGGAGGGAGGAGTGGCGGCCCCGGGACCGATTGGCGCCCTTGAGGGGAAGAGGCGGCGCCGTCCGGAAGAGGTCGGTGGAGGTGGTGAAGGAGCGGGGCGTGGTGGGCGTTCGTGGGTCTACGGGCGGTCGAGGGGGGCGGGATCCTCGCGAAGGGCGGTCCGCAGGACGGCCCAGACAATCTTGCCGTACGGGGCCAGCGGTGCCCAGCCCCAGCGGAGGCTCAGTGACTCGACGATGTGCAGTCCGAGGCCGCCGATGTCGAGCGGCGAAGGATCGCGGAGCGCGGGGAAGCCGGCTCCCGGGTCGTTGAGCGTGCAGGTGACCAGATTGCCCCGTCGGATCAGCGAGAGCCGGATCGGCTCCCTGGCGCGTGACTCGGCGAGCCGGAGGCCGTGTCTGAGGGCGTTGGTCGCCAGTTCCGAGACGACCAGCTCCATGTTCTCGCCCAGCTCGCCGAGGTCCCAGCCGGTGAGGGTGCCCGTCGCGAAGCTGCGGGCGGAGTGGACGGACTCGGCGTGTGGCGGGAGCACGAAGGTGGCGCTGGCCATGGCCGCCGGGGATCCGGAGAGAAGATCACGCGCGGAGTCGGGCCACCAGCCTGCGGGGGGCCACCAGTCGAGCGCCGTCCATGACGTTGACGTTCGGGGGGGCGCGGTTTGGGCGGACTGCACAGTCGCAATCATGGTGCAAACTCCCGTGCAGGTGCAAGAGCGAATGCACGTGCATAAGGTGTGTGCAACCGCTACCGTTACCGGTGATTGGGTAATTTTGGACGAAAGGGGATCTTGATCGTGGCCAGGGATTCTTCGGCCGCGAAGTGACAGACTGTCGATCAGGAAAGCGAGCGAGGAGCATCACGTGTCCATGGATCCGCCCGGTACCGGTTCCACTGTCCGGCGCATCATGCTCGGCGCGAGTCTGCGCCGGCTGCGTGAGGAGAAGGGGCTCGCCCGTGAGGCAGCGGGATTCCACATCCGTGCCTCGGAGTCCAAGATCAGCCGTATGGAACTCGGCCGCGTCGGCTTCAAGACGCGTGACGTGGAAGACCTGCTCACCCTGTACGGCGTACTCGACGACGCAGAACGGCGCGGCCTGCTGGAGATGGTCCGCGAGGCGAACACCCCCGGCTGGTGGCACAAGTACGGCGACCTGTTGCCGAACTGGTTCACCACCTACGTGGGGCTGGAGGAGGCGGCGAACATGATCCGCACCTACGAGGTGCAGTTCATTCCCGGCCTGCTGCAGACATCCGCCTACGCGCGCACCGTGATCCGGTTGGGCTACCCGGACGTGCCGGAGGCGGAGATCGAGCGCCGTGTGCATATGCGCATGCAGCGGCAGGATCGCTTAACGAAGAAGGACGGCCCCCGGTTGTGGGCGGTCATCGACGAGGCGGCCCTGAGGCGTCCCATCGGAGGTAAGGAGACGATGCGTGAGCAGATCCAGCACCTGCTGGAAGTGTCCACGCTTCCCAACATCACCCTCCAGGTGATGCCTTTCCGATTCGGCATGCACGCGGCTGAGGGTGGCGCGTTCAGCATCTTGCGGTTTCCCGAGTCCGACCTGTCGGACGTCGTCTATGTCGAGCAGCTCTGGGGTGCCCTCTACCTGGACAAACGTGAGGACATCGATCCATACCTCACGGCCATGGAGCAGTTGTGCGTGGAAAGCACCACGCCCGGGGGCACCGCCGAGATCCTCGGCGACCTTCTCAGAGAGATGTAAATGGAGCAGACCTACAACGGCATGCCGGCCACTGACCTTGCCGGGGCCAGCTGGCGCAAGAGCCGCTACAGCAACTCGACGGGTAACTGCGTCGAGCTTGCCGAACTTTCGGATGGCAGCATCGCGGTCCGAAACTCGCGTTTTCCCGAGGGGCCTGCCCTGATCTACACCAGGGACGAGATTCGTGCCCTGGTGCTCGGGGTGAAGGATGGGGAGTTCGACGGTTTAACGGTGTAACACCGTTTTTACCTCAGAGCCGCCGGGTTAACCGAGCCGCGCCGGTGGTGTAACCGGGAGAGTGGAACGGCACGGAAGAGTTTGAGGTCACAGCGATTGGGGGCTCAAGCCGTGCTCGACCAGATGACCTTGTACCCGGTGGCCGACGACGTGCTGTTCGCGCCAGGCGGGCGCGTCGTGATCCGCACTTACGGCGTTGCCTCGGCGGCGACGGGGGAGGGTGCGCCCACTCCGGTGTCCTACCGCACATGGGTCACCGGAGTGCGCGACCAGCCGCGTTACTGGCGCTGGGGTCACTTCGAGGACGCCTGCCACGGCCATCGCAAGGTGCTCGAATGGCTGACCGGCCGGGGCCCGCAGCCCGCCGCCGCGGCCGCCTGAACGGGATTTCCGCACCACGCGAGGTCTCCCCTTCCTCGGCCGGTCCGGCACCCGGTTAGAGGGTTTTGATGCCTTTATGGGCTATCGCCTCGTTTCTCCCTCCGGGGAACCGTCGCTTTCGGACGCCCTCCCGGGCCGCTGGGCGTGATGCCGCACCGCCGCCCGGTCGTGAGCGCGAGGCCCTTCCGCCCGATCCGAAGCCATGATCCACCTGGCTGTGAACGATCTCATGGCCCGTCGCCTCATCGGCGGATCCACCCCCGCCTGGTGAGGCTCCGCGCGGGTCCGCGGCAGGAGATCGTCTCCACCCGCGTCCTCCGTCTTCTGTCTCCGGCCGGCTGGACTCCGGTGGCAGGGCCGCCCGGAGGGTACATTTCCGCAGGCGGCGGATGCGGGGCCGCTGAGTCGCCGGGTTCGCCGTGCGGGTGCGCTCTGGGCGCTCACCCGGCATGACCACTGTCTCCGGTGCCTTCTGTCGCCGTGGCGTCCTGAGCGGCACGCCCCTCCTTGGCTCCAAGCCGAACCCAAGCATGTTGCAAGATTTTCGCAGGACCGCCCACTAACGTGATCGCTGCTTCCCGAGACGACGGTGAGAGCGCTCGGGTCCTCTGTCTGATCTCGGCTTTCCATGAAAGCCCCGCTGACATGCGGTTCGGAAGACACGACGATCACCAAGGAGGTGCGGAGATGCCAGAAGATCGGCTGCATACCCGTTTCCAGGCCGTGGCCGGAGCGCACCCCTCGCGCCTGGCGGTGCGGGGAACCGGCGGCGAGCTCACGTACGGGGAACTGGAAGCCCTGGCTCTGCGGGTCGCGGGAGAGCTGCGCAGGCTCGCGGGGGATCGGCTCGTCGCGGCGAGGGTCGGTCGGAGCCATCACGCCGTCGCGGTGCCGCTGGGGATCATGATGGCCGATCGCGCCTACGTCCCGATCGACCCCGCGTACCCGGAGAGACGCCAGGACCAGATACTGGTCGACGCCGGTGTGCGTCTCATCGTCACGGACCTGCCGGCGGCCGGCGAGTCCGTGCTCGCTGAGATCGGCCCCCTCTGGATCGTGGAGCGGGCGTCTGCGGGGGCCCTGGAGGTCCCTCCGGACACCGCCTACGTCATCTACACCTCCGGGTCCACCGGCGCTCCCAAGGGCTGTGTCGTCTCCCACTCCAACGTGCTCGGCTTGATGGACGCCGCCGGTGAGGTCTTCTCCTTCGACGCGGACGACGTCTGGGTCCTGTTCCACTCACTGAGCTTCGACTTCAGCGTGTGGGAGATGTGGGGCGCGCTGCTGCACGGTGCCCGCCTGCTGGTTCCCGCCGCGGAGGTCGTCGTGGACCCCCAGGCGATGATCTCCACCCTGCTCTCCGAACGTGTCACCGTCCTCAACCAGGTGCCGTCGGTGTTCGGCTATCTGGTCAGGGAGCTGGCACGTTCTGGCACCCGCCTGCCCGCACTCAGATACGTGGTCTTCGGTGGTGAGGCGGTGTGCCCGCCGGACCTGGAACTGTGGTGGAGCGCTGGATTCGGCGGGGCCCGGATGGTGAACATGTACGGGATCACCGAGACCACCGTTCATGTGACGCACTGCCTTCTCTCCCCCGAGCTGCTCGCCCGAGCGCCGGAGTCCGCCACGCCCATCGGGCGGCCCCTGAGCCATCTCTCGGTCAGCCTGCGGGATTCCACCGGAGCGGAGGTCGGCGTCGGCGAGCCAGGGGAGATCTGGGTCTCCGGGGGCGGGGTCGCCCACGGCTACCTGGGACGCGCGGATCTCACCGCGAGCCGTTTCGTCACCGGCCCGGCCGGATCACGCCACTACCGCAGCGGCGACTGGGGAACGCGCGACGGGGAGGGAAACCTCTACTACATCGGTCGCAGGGACACGCAGGTCAAACTCAGAGGGTTCCGGATCGAGCTCGGTGAGATCGAGTCGGTGCTCAGCGGGATGGCCGGGGTGAGAGGCGTCGCGTGCGTAGTGGAGAAAACCCCCATCGGGGAGCCCCAGATGGTGGCCTACGTCGACTCCGCGTCGCCGGGGGCGGTCACGGAGGCCGATGTGAAGGGGTACGCGAGACTGTCGCTTCCACGTCACATGGTGCCGCACAGGGTGAAGCTGCTCGACTCGTTCCCCCTGACCGGTAACGGCAAGCTCGACAGGGCGGGACTCGCCGCCCATCACGCCGTCCAGCGGGCGCGACGTCGCTGAGGCGCGGAGGGTTCCGCAGGAAGTGCCCGCGGGTGGCCGGGACGACGTCGCCGTCCGCAGCGGCGGCGCGGGCGACGACCCGGATCTCCACGCTGTACGGCATGATCCTCCTCGACTAGGGTGCCACCAAGCAATCGCTTGGGTCGAGGAGGCGCTTACCGTGCGGCGAGGCATCTACCTGATCGAAGAGGTCGACTTCCGGCCGATGAACTCCCGCAGGCCGCTGGAGTACCTCACCTGGCTCACCCGCTACAAGAAGGAGGACGAGGCCCTCGGCACCCCGGAACTGACCCGGGGGCTGTCGATCAGATCCAGGGACATCGACCTGGTGGGCGCCTTCTACGCCGTCGGCATCACCGGCCACCCCCAGTTCAAGGCGGTCACGCTCTGGGACTGCCACGGCGGCTGGGACGGCGGCTGGCGGCAGATGATGAACATCTACGACGGCGTCGACGGCAGGCTCTTCCTCTCCGACATCGACGACCTGCGTTTTTCCGCCTTCTCCCGGCCGCTGGGCGCGGTGCGCGGCAGCCCGGCCCTCGCCGACATCACCGCCGAGGGCTACGCGGCCCCGTTCTACCTGTTCGAGAGCGCCCAGGTGCGGCCCGGGGCCGCGCTGGACTACCTCGACGCCGTCCGCGAGGAGCGCGCGCCCGTCCTCGCCGACCACGGCCACCGCCCGATCGGCCTGTACGAGGTCCTGTTCTGCGACACCGAGGTCGTCACCGTCTGGGGCATGACGCTGGACGACCACCTGGCGCTTCAGCGGTCCAGGGACGCGGCGCTCGGCCTGGACGACGAGGTGGAGCCGGACGGCCGGCTGCTCGACTGGGGCAGGCGGGCCAGGGAGTTCCTGGCGGGCCCGTGGCGGGAGACCCTGCTGGCGCCCTTCCCCGGCTCCCGGCTCTCCCCGATCTAGGCGGCGGGGAGGGCCGGGGCGTTCCAGGTGAGGACGACCGGCTCGTCGCGCTCGAAGCCGAGCCGGGAGTAGGTGCCGGTGTCCAGGCGGAACAGGCGGCCGTCGGTCGCCGGCAGGCCGAGCCAGCGGGCGCACAGCACCCGCAGGTAGTGCCCGTGGGCGACCAGGACCACGTCGCCGTCCGCGGCCAGGGCGCGGGCGATCACCCGGTCGGCGCGGGCACCGACCTGCTCCGCGCTCTCGCCGGGGTGCTCGGCGTCGCCGGGGACGACGCCGTCGCGCCACAGGTGCCAGCCGGGGCGCCTCTCGCGGATCTCCAGGGTGGTGATGCCCTCGTAGCCGCCGTAGTCCCATTCCCACAGGTCGGGATCCGTCTCGTAGTCCTTGATCCCGGCGAGCTCGGCGGTGTTCCGCGCGCGCCGGGCCGGGCTGACCAGGGCGAGGCCGAACGTCCGGTCCGAGATCAGCGGGGCCAGTGCCCGTGCCTGCTCCTCGCCTCCGGCGGTCAGCCGTAGATCGGTGCGCCCGGTGTGCCTGCCGTTCCGGCTCCACTCGGTCTCGCCGTGCCGCAACAGAATCATCTGGTCCATGATGCCCAATCATGCCGCCGGAGCCTCGTCGCCCACGCCCCGGGGCGTGG
>NZ_JBFAOJ010000126.1:0-23702 GCF_040675205.1 Streptosporangium sp. NPDC049644
GATCCCGTAGGGCGTCGAGTTCGGCCTGCGCCACGTTGATATGGAAGGGGACGACGGATGTGTTCTCTGTCATGAGCGCGACCGTAGGATCAATCGCGGTCAGGTGGCGTCCGCCGGGAAAGTGGCCGTGCCACGCATCGCCAAGGCGTTGATGAGGTTGGCGGCGGACCGGTGGCCGAGAGGCGCCGGATGGTCTGCGCCGTCTCCGAAGATGATCGAGAAGTCACCTGTGGTGATCTTGGTAGTGGATCATGGAAACGGCGGGAGAGCGTGAGGAAGTCGCTCTCGGGAGCCCGTCCGGTTTGACGGATCCCTCCTGAGGGGGATGCGGGAGTTCGCTCGCCTCGGCGATGTCCGTGCGGCCGCGGAAAACCAGGATTGGGGAGGTCATCCCAGCTAAGGAGTCAACGAGATGAACCTCCGTATCGCCTTTGTCGCCGCACCCGTCCTCACCTTCGCCTACGGCGTGATCCGCATCCTGGACGGCCTGGACGGCAGCCGCGGTCCCGGGCTCGCCTGGACGGCCGGGCACCTGGCCTTCATCGGCGCCCTGGCGTTCTTCGCCATGACATTTCATGAGCTGCGGAGGCTGGCCGGTCACGGACGCCTGGCCACCGGGCTGGCCTCCGCCGGATATATCGGCATCACCGCGCTGATGGCCCAGTTCGCCATCGACATCGTTGTGGGGTTCCGCTCAGCCGACCACGCCGCGATGGGTGTGCTGTTCGATCAGGTCCAGGCGGTTCCCGGGGTGCAGCAGGTGATCTACGACTTCGGGCCTCTGCTGTTCTTCGTCGCCCAGATCGGCCTGGTCCTTCAGCTCGCGATCCAGCGCCGTGTCAAGGCGTGGACGCCCGTCCTGGTGGTCGCCGACGTCCTGGTGCCGTTCGTGGAGAAGGATCTCATACCGCTGGGCGCCGCTTTCCTGCTGATCTCCTTCCTGGCGCTGGCCCGTGTGTCCCGCGCGTCCCGCCTGACCGACGGCCGGCACCGCATGGTCGAGCCCGCCGTACCGGCTTCTGTGTGATGAGTGAAGAATGCCGAGTCGTGCCCCTTCTCGATCGGCTGCGTGCCATCCCGGCACGCAGACTGGACCTGGCGCTCGCCGCGCTCGTCCTGGCGGCCCAGCTCTGGCCACTCCTGTCCAGCCCGGAATCGTGGAGTTGGTGGGGGTACGCGGTCGTGCTCGCGGCGGCCGTACCCCTGGTGTGGCGGCGGCGCGCGCCGGTGGTCGTGGTCATGGTCACCCTTGGCGCCGTCGCCCTCTACGACCTGTCCGACCGGGTCGCCGCACAGCCCATTTGGTATGGCGCGCTGGTGGCGATGTACTCCACGGCCGCCTATGCCTCCCGGTGGCCGCGCGTCCTCGCGCTGGTCGTGGCCACCGCCGGCGGGCTCGCGTTCACCGGATCGTCCGACACGGCGGTGCGCGGCGTCGTACTGTTCGTCGCCGCCTACGCCGTCGGCCGGGCCGCGGCCGTCTCCCGGAGCCACGCCGCCGCGCTGGAGGAGCGGGCCGCCCAGCTCCAGCGCGAACGCCAGGTCGAGGCCGAGCGGGCCGCGGAACGCGAGCGGGCGCGCATCGCCAGGGACATGCACGACATCCTGGCCCACGCGGTCAGCCTCATGGTCGTCCAGGCCGAGGCAGGGCCGGTCGTGGTGCGCAGCGATCCCGACCGGGCCGAGGCCGCGTTCGACGCGATCGCCACCTCGGGGCGCGACGCGATGGTGCAGCTCCGCCGACTGCTCGGCGTGCTCAAGGAGGGCGAGGGCCCGCGCGCGCCGCAGCCCACACTCGCCGAGCTGCCCGACCTGGCCGACCAGGTTGCGGGTCCCGGGCTGGCCGTGAACTACACCGTCACCGGCACTCCCGTCCCGCTCCCCGGCGACGTCGACGTCGCGGCCTACCGGGTGACCCAGGAGGCGCTCACCAACATCGTCAAGCACTCCGGTGCCACCCGCGCCGACATCCGATTCGACTGGCAGGACGACGAACTCATGATCCGCATCACCGACGACGGCGGGGGGACCCCGCGCCCGCTTCCCCACAGCGGTAACGGCCTGATCGGCATCCGCGAGCGCGCCGCCGCCTGTCACGGCACCGCCTCCGCAGGACCGCGCCTTGACGGACCGGGCTTCGAGGTCATCGTCCGGCTGCCCCTCAGGGGGGCGGCATGAGGAGTCTGCGCGTCGTCATCGCCGACGACCAGGAGCTCGTCCGGGCCGGGTTCGGCATGATCCTCGAAGCCCAGCCCGACATCGAGGTCGTCGCCGAGGCCGGGGACGGGATCGAGGCGGTCGAGGCGGCCCGCGCGCACGAGCTGGATGTGCTGCTGCTCGACATCCGGATGCCCCGGATGGACGGCATCGAGGCGGCCGGGATCGTCTCGGCCGAGACGGCGTGCCGGGTGCTCATGCTGACCACGTTCGACCTCGACGACTACGTGTTCGAGGCGTTGCGGGCGGGCGCGAGCGGGTTCCTGCTCAAGGATGTACGGCGGGACGACCTCGTGCACGCCGTACGCGTGGTGGCGGCCGGCGAGTCGCTGCTGGCCCCCTCGGTCACCCGCAAGCTGATCGCCGAGTTCACCTCCCGCTTTCCGGCCGCGAAGCTGGCCAGAGAGCTCGACGTGCTGACCGTCAGGGAGCAGGAGACCCTGCGGATGATCGCCCTGGGGCAGTCCAACGCGGAGATCGCCGCCACGATGGTCCTCAGTGAGCACACCGTGAAGACCCACGTCAGCAACATCCTCACCAAGCTCGGCTTGCGGGATCGGGTGCAGGCCGTGATCGCAGCCTACGAGGGCCGCCTGGTCGTGCCAGGTCGCGCTCATGATTGACGGTCGGCTCGGCGGGGATGGTCGCAGCACGTACGCCGGCCGCCGCCGGTCCCGTCAGCCGCGTGCCCGGCGCGCATAGCTTCGATCATGCCGATACGGCGAGTGGCGGAGGGCGCTGGTGGTGGTGGACCGCTGTGAGCGCGTGTGGGAGCGGCCGGTGGGCGTGCGAAACCCAGCGTTTGGGCCACGCGGCCGTGCGCGAGCCGGTTCATCGGGTCGCCGATATCGATGTGGTGGCCCTTGCCCCTGCCGTTGACGCCTTCGGTGTTGGCTCGGATGCTCTTGTAGGCGTTCTGCCAGGTGGGGGTGAGGTAGCGCCGGCCCTGACGAAGCCTGTCTTTGATGCCGAGGTCGTCAGGGCGCAGCGTCATGGTCGACTTCTGGCAGATGCGTGGCGGCTCGGCCAGGGGAAGGGTGCGCTTCAAGATCCTTGCTTGCCGGCACTGTGGGAAGCTCAGGCGAAGCCTTCAAGGGCCACCGGGCAGGTATGCCCGAGCAACTGCTCTACTGCTGGATGTTCGCCTGACCGACACTACATTCGTAGATCGCGTGTGGCGGTTCGTCTTGACGGCGGTAGTGACTGATCAAGGCGCGGGTTCGGTGGCTCTGCCGGAATCCGGACCGGTCCAGGACATGCTCGGCGAGACTGGCGGCGGGCACGATGAGGCGGGCGAAGACGCGACGGATCTCAGCTAAGGATGGCCGGACCCCCGCACCCACTGACTCATCCGGGTAGCAGACCGATCGCCGCCTTGGCCTGGCGTACCTTCGCGCCGGCCGGCCCGCGGGTACGGTCGGCACCGGTCCGCAGAACCGCCTGGACGTGCCGCGGGTCCTCGGCCAGTCGCAGGTAGCGGTCCCGGAGGGGGGCGAGGGTGGCCACCACCGCGTCGGCGACCGCTTCCTTCAGCTCGCCGTACCGGTCGAACCGCCCGGCCAGCCGCTGAGGCTCGTCGCCGGTGCAGGCGGCCAGGATGGCGAGCAGGTTGAATACTCCCGGTTTGCGTTCGGGGTCGTAGCTCACCACGGTGTCAGTGTCGGTGACCGCGCGCATCACCTTGCGCCGCAGGACGTTCGGCTCGTCGAGATCGGTTGCGCGGATGAACGGTGCCGCCCGTCAGGGGCGCCACCAGCCAAGGAACAAGAAGATGATCCGCATACCGAGGCCATACCATCCGGCGGGCGAAGATCGCAGTCAAGCCGGTGATGATCCTTGTGCGGGCCCGCCACGCGGGCCGAGTCCGGGAAACGATCATGGCCAATGCGGGAAGTGATCTTCTGATGTGTTCGTTCCGACGGGTCGCACGCTCTTGTGAACATCTCACCAGGGGCCGTTCTTGAGTTGGCTCGGAAACGGTTGACGAGATCCCGTCCGGTCGCTTGATCGGGCGGGATCTCGTCGTTTCCGACGCCCAGCATTCACGTGTTGCGCGCGTTGATACCAAGGTCCCGCGCGACATGCGAGACGGGTTTGCCGGTCTCCTTGACGATGCGCACTGCGCCTGCCCGGGACTCCGGATCAAACCTGCGCCTGGTCACTCCCATGCCCTGACCTCACCTCAGGTTCGGTCTCCACGGTACGAGGGGAAGCGCGGAGCACGTCTCGATCGCGATCGTGAACGAGGTCGTTATGGCAGGACGAAGGATCAGGACGACGGGAGAGTGTGCAAGATCGTGCACACCGGCTGCGCCGGACGGTCAGGTGGCCTGGACGACCGGCACGCCGAGCGCCCGTACCGTGGCGTTGCCCGCCTCGGCGTCGGTGACGACGCCGGCCACTTCTGTCAGCGGCAGGACGGCGAACCGGGACGCCGCGCCGATCTTCTCCGAGCTGGCCAGCACATAGGTGTCCGCGGCCTGCCGCGCCAGGGCGCGCTTCATCGCGGCCTCGTCGGCGTCGTCCGTGGTCAATCCGATCTCGGGATGCACGCCGGTCACACCGAGCAGGAAGAGATCGGCGTTGACCCCGCGGGCCGCCTCCACCGCCGCCGCGCCGCAGGACACCATCGAGTGCTTGAACAGCCGCCCGCCGATCAGGTACACCTCCACGTCCTGGTGGTCGGCCAGGGCGCCGGCCACGGTCGGGCTGTGGGTGACGATGGTGGCGCGCAGGTCGAGCGGGAGAGCGCGGACGACCTCGAGGGTCGTGGTGCCGCCGTCGAGGATCGCGGTGCTGCCGGGCCCGATCAGCGTGGCCGCGGCGGCGGCCACCCGCCGCTTGCCGGAGACCTCGATGCCCTGGCGGGTGGCGTAGTCGGCGATCGCGGGGGAGGCGGGCAGCGCACCGCCGTACACCCGCAGACACAGGCCGGCCGCGGCCAGGTCGCGCAGGTCGCGGCGGATGCTGTCCTCGGACAGGCCGAGTTCGGCGGCGAGGTCCTTGGCGATGATCCGGCCGTCCTTCTGCAGGCGTTCCAGGAGCAGGTCCCTACGTTGCGCGGCCAGCATGCACGTTTCTCCTTGTTTATTCCGACTTTTTCGTATTATAGTCCTGCCACGTGATGATTCTTATCGCGGGCCCTTACCGGTCCGGCACGGGCGACGACCCCGAACTGATGGCACGCAACCTGGCCCGGCTGGAGGAGGCGGCGTGGCCCGTCTTCCGCAGTGGACACGTCCCGATGATCGGGGAATGGGTGGCCCTGCCCGTGCTGCGCGGCGCGGGCGGCACCGGCCCCGCCGACCCCGTGGCCGAACAGATCATGTATCCCACCGCAGAGCGGCTGCTGCGCCACTGCGACGCGGTCTTGCGGCTCCCGGGCGAGTCCACCGGCGCCGACCAGGACGTCCGCATCGCGACCGAGCGCGGCCTGCCGGTCTACCACCGGATCGAGGACATCCCCGGCTACCACGAGCGAGAAACAGCAGAAAAGGCATCATGAACCATGGTGAACACTCCCATCCTCCTGCCGCCGGCCGAACTGTGCACCGCACGGCTGCTGCTGCGCCCCTGGTGCCCTTCGGACCTGGAGCCCTTCGCCGCACTCAACGCCGACCCGTCGGTCATGGAACACTTCCCGTCCACGCTCAGCCGCGCCGAGAGCGACGCGTTCGCCGCCGTCGGCAACGATGCGATCGCCCGCCAGGGCTGGGGACGGTGGGCGTTGGAGCTCCAAGAAACCGGCGAGTTCATCGGCTTCACCGGCCTGCACCGGCCCACGTTCGAGGCGCCGTTCATGCCGGCCGTCGAGATCGCCTGACGGCTGAGCCGCCGAGCCTGAGGTCACGGGTACGCCACCGAAGCCGCCACCGCCGCGCTCGATTTCGCCTTTGACCGCCTCGGCCTGGACGAGGTGGTCTCCTTCACCGCGACGGTCAACACACGCTCCAGCGCGGTCATGGAACGCCTCGGCATGACCCATGACCCTGCCGGTGACTTCGACCATCCGGTCCTGCCGCCCGGTCACTTCACCAGTTCGGTGCGCAGCTCGTGGCTGTCGTCGGGCAGCCGGGCCTCGTAGAAGATCCGGTGAGTGCCGTTGGGAAGGGGCAGTACGTCGAGGTAGCGGACGTCCGCGACGGGAGGGCCGTCGACCGGCGTCAGCGGCGCACCTCCGACGCCGCTGGACGGCGTCACCAGCCCAGTGCGTTCACGCCAGTTCTCCGCCGCCGAGGCGCGCCCGTCGTAGCAGGCGCGGCCGTCGGGCAGAACACTGGTCAGACGCGCGCCGCGGGCGTCCCACGAGCCGGGACGGCCGGTGAGGACGACGCCGTGCCATCGCCAGCTCAGCCCGTCCTGGCTGGTGGCGTATGCGGTGCTCATGCGGTCTTCCGCGCCCGGCACATCGAGCGGGTGGCAGCAGATCCAGGCCCGCCACTCCGTGCCGTCGTAGCGGATCACCGGGTCCTTGACTCCGGTGCGGGCGTCGCCGGGGAAAACCGTCCGCACGTCCGCCTCGGCCAGTCCCTCCGGGGACGCGGCCTCGATCGCCCCGATCCACCAGTGCTTGGTTCCGGGCGTGGCGCAGCTGACATACAGCCGCCAGCCGCCGGACGGGGTGCGGACCAGGGCGGGGCGCTCCACCATCGCCGCGCCGAAGCGGTGGCGCGGCAGGACGGCGACGGTGGTGAAGCGCTCGCCGTCCGCGGAGCGGGCCACGACGTTGTAGTCCTCGCCACCCTCCCGCACGCGGTAGGCCAGGACGAACGTGCCGTCGGCGTCCAGCACGGCGCTCGGTGCGCCGGCCCAGCGCTGAGGCCCGGCACCGGGCGCGTGGACGGCGACCGTGAAGCGCTCCTGCCACGGCAGGGGGAAGGGGCGCGCGAGCGAGGGACGGCGGTGTGTGCTCGATGTCATGCCCCGAGTCTGTGAGAGCGGACGATTCAGGAGGAGTGGCAGCACTGCCCGGTTACCGGAAATTCCTGCCATTCTCATGGTCGTGCCCCGAAGCCCCAATCCCGGGACTACTCACGACCGACCTCGCCCAGCCGCTCGGGGAGCGGCATGCCCGTAGCCGGTGCGTCCGTGTCGGCGGTCGGTTACGTGCTGTGGCGGAAGGCGCGGCGGTAGGCGGCGGGGGCGATGCCGCGGCGGGCGGCGAAGTGGTGGCGTAGGGTGTCGGCGCCGCCGAACCCGGCCCGCGTCGCGACGGCATCCACGCTCAGATCGGTGGTCTCCAGCAGTTCCTCGGCGAGTTGGAGCCTGCGTTCGAGCAGCCAGCGGTGCGGGGTGGTGCCGGTCAGCGTCTTGAACCGCCTGGCGAACGTGCGCGGCGACATGGCCGCGCGCGCGGCCAGCGCCTCCACGGTGAGCGGCTGATGGAGGTGCTCCATGATCCAGTCGAGCAGCTCCGACAGCTCGTACGGGGTGCGTGGCGGCGGCATGGGCGCCTCCACGTACTGGGCCTGCCCGCCGGCCCGGTGGGCCGGGACGACCAGGCGCCTGGCCAGGGCGTTGGCCGTGGCGGCGCCGTACTGCAGCCGGATGAGGTGCAGGCAGGCGTCGATCCCGGCGGCGGCCCCGGCGCTGCTGAGCACCGGGCCGTCCTCGACGTACAGGACGTCGGGCTCGACGCTGACCCGCGGGTGGCGGCGGGCGAGCAACTCGGCGAACTGCCAGTGGGTGGTGGCACGCCGGTCGTCGAGCAGCCCGGCGGCTGCCGGCAGGAAGGCGCCCGTGCAGACGGTCAGCACCTTGGCGCCTCGCGCGACGGCTTCCCGTAGGGTCGCCAGCAGGAGAGCGGGAACGGGCGCGTCGAGCTGAGGCCAGGCGGGCACGGTGATGAGGTCGGCGTCGATCAGGCGCTCCAGCCCGTGCTCGACCTGGATGGTGTACCCCGAGGTCGTCGGGATCGTGCCAGGCCGCGGCGTGCAGAGCGTGAAGTCGTGAAGCGGCAGCCCGTCGTCGGAGCGATCCAGGCCGAACACCTGGCAGACGATCCCGAGCTCGAACGCGGCGGCCAGGTCGCCGACGACGGCCACGACCTTGGGGATCATGACTTCATTATGGCGGCTTTTTCCCGCTTGTTGTCATTGCTGCCATTGACGTGCAGGTCGTCGGTGGCCGGGGCCGCGCGGGGTAGCGTCCGCGACTTCCGGGAAACGATCACCTTCATTTCGGGAAGCGATCTTGTAGGCCCCTGTTCTTCCCCGGGTTGCCCGTACTCGTGAACACCCCACAAGATCAGAGGCCACCTCCGAGAGATCGGGAGTGGCCTTCTGCGTTGCCGGGTGACTAACTGAGTGACTATGTTTCTGATCATCGCTTGGGGCTCATCTCCAGGCGCAGTGGATTCGTTCGCGTGATCTAGCACGCTGCGACCACTCACACTTTTCTCGACCATCTGTGGCCGGATGGCTCCGCCCGGCCGCCCTCGAGGTGTGATGCCGCGAGAAAGGACGATGAGTGGTGCCTGATCTGGGTCGGCCGGACACGGGTGATCCCGAAGCATCCGGCCACGATACGACCGGGCGGCATGCGAGTGGTCCCTCCGGCCCCGGACAGCCTGTCCCGTCCACTTGGCCCGCATCCGTCGGCCTCGCGTCGCCGTACCCCACGGATGCGGAGGACACGATTCCTGCCAGGGACAGGACTTTGGAGATGCCGGCAGTGGCGGTGCGGCGAGTGCTTTCCCGCCGACGTCTCGGGTGGATCGCCGTGCTGACAGCTTGCGTGGCGCTCACCGTCCACTTCTGGCCTTCCGTAGATCTGCTGGGGCATCACGATGACGTCGTCTCGGCGGTGGCGGTCGGGCAGGTGGACGGTCGACCGGTCGCGGTCACCGGCGGTGGCGGCGGTGAGAATGGTGACGGCACTGTGCGGGTGTGGGACCTGACCACGCGCCAACCCATCGGCGAACCGATGACCGGACACCCCGAGGGTGTTCGGGCGGTGGCGGTCGGAGAGGTGAACGGTCGACCGGTCGCCGTCACCGGCGGCTATGACGGCATGGTGCGGGTGTGGGACCTGGCCACGCGCAAACTCATCGGCGAACCGATGGTGGCCAACCGCACCGGCTCCGTCTCGGCGGTGGCGGTCGAGCAGGTGAACGGTCGACCGGTCGCCGTCACCGGCGGCGACTGGGGTGATGCCACTCATAAGGTCCCTGTGCGGGTGTGGGACCTGGTCACGCGCCGGCCCATCGGCGAACCGATGACTGGACACACCAACTTCGTCGTTGCGGTGGCGGTCGGAGAGGTGAGCGGCCGGCCGGTCGCCGTCACCGGCGATGTTGACGGCACGGTGCGGGTGTGGGACCTGGTCACGCGCCGGCCCACCGGCGAACCGATGACCAGCCACACCCGTGTCTGGGGGGTGGCGGTCGGGCGGGTGGACGGTCGACCGGTCGCCGTCACCGGCGGCGAGGACGAGAACATACGGGTGTGGGATTTGACCACGTACAAACTCATCGGCGAACCGGTGCCGACCGGCCACACCTACGGGTTCTCGGCGGTGGCGGTCGAGCAGGTGAACGGCCGACCGGTCGCCGTCACCGGCGGTGGCGGCGGTCCCGACGTTGACGGCACGGTGCGGGTGTGGGACCTGGTCACGCGCCAACCCATTGGCGAACCGATGGAATATACCAACAGTGTCTTTGCGGTGGCGATCGGGCGGGTGAACGGCCGACCGGTCGTCGTCACCGGAGACGGCGACGGCGCCGTGTGGATGCGGGACCTGAGTGCCTACACGAGATGAACCACGCCTATCGAGGTCGGTGCCCAAAGAGGGTATTGCGCGCCTCATTACCGACCTGAAGATTTGTCCTAGCTTGCCGCTATCTTTCCCGCCATGACGATCATATTCACGGCCCAAGCCGCCGGAGCCGATGAAGACCTAGAGGGTGAATTCCTGTCCGCCGGGGTCAGCGAGACCCAGGATGGTGATGGCATGATGCTGATCTTTCAGTGTTGCACCTATGAACCTGACGACCAAGACATCGCCTTGGGTATGGACACCCACTGCGTCATCACCGCGAATCAAGGAACCGCCTATGGCGCCGTCCGTGAAATCAGGCTCAGCGACAACGTGCTGCGCGTCGTTTTCGACCCTGACGACCTGGAGGCGCTTGGTCTGGCCGAACCCGAAGTCGAGGTGGCTCTCGATGTCGACCAAGAATCTGTCGAGCAACTACGGCAGGGACTGCGGCGCATCCTCTCCTACGGCCGCGCTGACGCGCGGCCACACGTTCTGAACCTTTAAGCGGCGGCCTCGGTGGCCTCATCCGGCCCGTCGAGCAGGACGCGCAGCTCAGGGACCAGCGTGAGGCGTTCGGCGGCGTCGCCGACCTCGGCGAGCGCGTACAGCGCCAGGCCGAGTGCACCGCCACGCAGGTCCGGGAGCATGGACATGAGCATCGGCCACGCTCCGGGCACCCGCAGCGCGTAGCGCGCGACCTCGGGGGCGAGGTCGCGCATCGCGCCGTTGTGCGGGGTGTCGATGACCAGGCCGAGCACGGGTTGCGGGTAGGTGTCCAGGGTGCTGCGGGTTCGGGTGGCGGTGGCGAGGGTGGCGCTGTAGCCGAAGGTGGGTGGGGCGGCGCCGGCGCTGTAATGCCAGCCTGCGGTGATCTCGGTCGAGGCCAGGCCTTTGTTGACACGGGGTGGTTTGGCCCAGGTAGGGATGACGGTGGCGTCGATGCCGACGTCGCCTTGGTAGTGCTTGAAGTAGCGGCGACCTTTGTCCCGGGCGAAGGGGGTGAGGATCAGGTGTTTGCAGCAGGTCGCGCCGGCGCCGGTGCTCAGGATCATCGTCCTCCCAAGCAGTGGCGTGCTGGGGCAAGCGAGTGCGCCGATCAGTGCGGGCAGGGTCCAGCACGCTGGTGATCCGGTCGAAGGCTCGGTAGAAGCGTCGGGAACCGGCCAGCTGTTCGTATGGGTCGTCAGGGTTGATCGCTTCCAGCCCCAAACGGGCTTGAGCCGCAGGAGTGAGGCTGAACCAGCCGCCAGGCATCACAGAGGGTGGCCTTGCCGGTGTACTGGATGGACAGCAGCAGTCCGAGCAGCACGGTGCGGATCGGCAGCCCTCGCGGGCCAGGTCGTCCAGCCGGTTCGGCCTCGATCAGGGCGGTGACGCCGCTGTGGTCCAGCAGGTGGCTCATTTGGCCGACAGCGGCGTCCGGCACCTGCAGCGGTGTGTCGGTGAGCGGGCGTGGACGGCACTCGACCACCCGCGCGGTGCGTCGTCGAAAGGACCGAGCGGTCATTACGGGCAGCAGCGCAGCAGCGCGGTAGCGGTCTCCTCATCCAGGGGAAGCCCAGCCGACCTTGGTGGCGGCGAGCGCCGCCACCAGATCGGCGGCCAGGTCGGTGATCAGCTCGTCCAGCCTTACGCGCAGGTAGAAATGCCCCCCGGGATAGCTCCGGCGGACCAGGCCGACGGTAGTCTGAGCCTCCCACAGCTGGAGCTCGGCGGCGTCGTACACCTGATCCTGCTCTCCCCCGAACACCGAGATCGGGCAGTCCAGCGGTGGTTCCTCGGTGTAGAGGTAGCTCCCGTACAGGGCGGCGTCCGCCTCGACGACGGGAAGCAGCCTCGCGGTCAGCTGAGGGTCACGCAGGACCTCGGCCGCCACACCGTCGAGACCGGCGAGCGCCTCCAGTGGTCGTTCCGGCAGGTGGTCGCGGAGTCGCCTGGCCCATCTGGGGTCTTGCGGCGCGCCCATGGCGGACACCGCCAGCAGCACGGGCGCCGGATGGCCGAAGCGGCGCAATGCCCGCGCCGTCTCGAAGGCGAGCAGGCCACCGCTGCTGTGGCCGAAGAAGGCGAACTGCCGCCGGTCTCGATCTGCCGCCAGGGCCTCGGCCAGCGTCGCCGCCAGCACGCGCAGATCCGTCACCGGAGGTTCGGCGCCCCGCTCCTCCCTGCCGGGAAGCTGTACGGCGGTCAGCTCGGCGAAGGAGGGCAGCACCTGCCCCCACGGGCGATAGGCCGAGGCGGTTCCGGCGAGATGCGGGAAGCAGTAGAGGCGCACCCGGGCCTCCGGCCTTGGCAGGTACCGCGGGAACCACTCACCGGCCTGCTGCCGCGACGGAAGGGACGGTGAATCCGGCGACTGTTCAAGGAGAGGGGAGTCGGGCGCATCCCTGTGTTCCGGAGTCGGAGAGTCCTGCGACGTGTCGTCGGCCGGTGACTCCATGCGTTCCAAGAGGTGTCCGGCGAGGGCGGCTGTGGTGGGGAAAGCCCACACGGTGGTGGCGGAGATCTTCATCGCGAGGTCGAACTCCAGTTGGTTGCGCAACTGCAACGCGATGAGCGAGTCGAAGCCCAGAGAGGCGAGCGACCGGTGCGGTTCGGCGGCAACGGCCATGCCGAGGGCCACCCGAATCAGCTCGCCCAGGTACGCCGACATCGCGTCGTGGCGCTCGCCGGTCTCCATCACCATCAGACGTGCCCGTACCGTGCCGCTGCCCGCGGTGTCGTGGCGGTGTACCGGAGTCGCCGCGAAGAAGCGGGAATCCACCGCGGAGGGCAGGGTGGCAGCCAGGTCCTCCGGGTTGAAGCGGAACACCCCGGCCCGTGCCCGGTCGTGGTCCAGCAGTGTCTCCAGCGCGGTGACGCCTTCCTGGACGCTGATGGCCGCGTAGTCGCGGCTGGACAGGCGCGCGGCCATCCCCAGGCCTCTCCATTGACCCCAGGCGACGCTCAACGCCTTCAGCCCGCGTGCCCGCCGCCAGTCCGCGAACGAGTCCAGCCAGGCGTTGGTCGCCGCGTAGGCGCCTATCCCCAGGCCACCCACCAGCGCCGAGAGGGAGGAGAACAAGACAAACCAGTCCAGCTCGTGACCGTCTGTGGCCTCGTGCAGTCGCCATGCGCCGAGCGCCTTGGGCCGCCAGGTCTGGTACACCATGTCCGTGTCGAGTTCGGCGATCAGGCCGGCGCTGACCACGCCCGCGGCGTGGACAACTCCGCGCAGCGGCGATCCGCCCACAGCGGCGATCGCCACCAGCCGCTCGGCGACGCCCGGCTCGGCGATGTCGCCGAGAACGACCTCCACCGAGGTCCCCGCGGCGCGCAACCGGGTGATGACCTTCTCGGCGTGCTCGGACGGAGCCGTCCGGCCGTTGAGGACGATTCGGCCCGCGCCCCGCTCGGTCAGCCAGCCCGCCATCTCCAGGCCGAGAGCCCCCAGGCCACCGGTGATCACGTAGCTCCCGTCGGGCCGTACGTGTCTTGTGGCGGAACGCGCCTCGTTCTCCGGGGACAGGCCGACCAGGAGGGCCACCCGGCGCTCCCCGTCGCGCCAGGCGATCTCGCCCTCGACGGACTCGGCGAGCACTTCACCCACGATCTGCTCGGCGAGCGTTCCGTGGGCGAGAAGGGCCGGGTCGAGATCGACGATGGTCGGCCGCAGCTCGGGATATTCGTACATGGCCGTTCGGACGAGTCCGCGCAGCGCGCCTTGGTCCAGGGCGACCTCGTCGCCGTGGAAGATCGCCTGGGCGCCTCGGGTCACCATCCACAGCCGAGGGGCCTGATCGGAGGCCGACCGGCCGACGCCGTCGGCTCCGGCCTGGATGAGCCGGAGGACACGCGACAGGCGACCGGCGGAGCGATCCACCAGGTCGCCGCGCGCGGTTTCGGACCCATGGAAGGCGGTACCGACAAGCACGACAACGCCGCGACACGACGAGTCGATCGCGCCGAGCGCCGCCGACACGGCCGCGGGCAACTCGCCGCCTCCCGCACCGGGGCTGTACGCCGGGCCGGAGCCGGTGTCCAGATCGAACACGGAGCAGCTGGCGCCGGCCGCCCGCAGTGTCCTGCCCACCTGCTCGGCCAGGTCGCCGTCCTCACCCAGCACGATCCACCGGCCCGAGACTCCGGAGGACGGAACGTCGGCGAGCGGGACCGACTCCCAGACGGTCTCGTACAGCAGCGGGGCGATCTCATCCGCCGTGATCGCCGGCGGGCGACCCACCCGCGCGACGGCCTGGTCGTCCGGGTGCGGAAGCGGCAGGTCGATCCAGTGCCGCCTGCGGTCCCACGTGGTGGTCGGCAGGTCCACCAGGCCGCCCGCCCCGTACCGGCGCGTCCAGTCGATCGAGACGCCCGCGCAGTACAGGGCGGCGAGCTGGAGGGTCACGGCCTCCGGCTCGTCCTGCCCGCGCCGCAGGGTGGGCAGGACGACGTGGTCGCCGCTGCGGCCGTCCAGCGTCTCGGTGATCGCGTGGACGAGGACGGGATGCGGCGACACCTCCACGAACACGGTGTGGCCGTCGTCCGCCGCGGCGGCGACGGCGCCGGAGAACAGGACGGGCCGCCGCAGGTTGGCCACCCAGTGGGCGGCGTCCGGGGCGGACCCGCCGCGCGGATCGTCCGTCACCGTCGAGTACCAGCGAATCCGCGCTGGGCGCGGCGCGAGATCGGCCAGGCGGTCGGCGAGGTCGTCCAGGATCGGATCGACCTCGGGACTGTGTGACGCCACGTCCACCTCGATCAACCGGGCGGGCAGGTCGTGTTCCCGCCAGGACGTGACGAGTTGTTCGACCTCGGCGGCGGCGCCCGACACCACGGTGCTGCGCGGCGAGGCCAGCACCGCCACGCTGACTGTGCCGGGCAGGTCGGCCATCAGCTGCTCGGCCGGCCGCTCCACCAGTGCCATCGCCCCCGCACCGGCGATCCCCGCCATCAGCTGCGAGCGGCGGCAGACGACCCGGACGCCGTCCGCGAGCGAAAGCGCGCCGGAGACGACGGCGGCCGTCACCTCGCCCAGCGAGTGACCGATCACCGCCACCGGCTCGACGCCATGCGACCGCCAGGTCGCGGCGAGCGCGTACTGGACGGCGAACAGCGCGGGCTGGAGCCGGTCGAGGGCGGTGATCGGCCGCCCCTCGCGCAGCAGCATGATCACCGAGAAACCGGCCTCGGCGGCGATCAGCGGCTCCAGCTCGCCGATCGCCGCGGCGAACGCGGGCTCGGTGGCCAGCAGGCCGCGTCCCATACCGGCCCATTGGGAGCCCTGCCCGGGGAACACCCACACCGCGCCGCGAGCCGAGCCACCGCCGGCCGATCCCCTCGCGGTCCGGTGGTCCGGCTCGCCTGCCGCGGCCTTGTCGAGCCGCGCGACGAGCTCCTCGCGTGTGGCGGCCACGGTGCAGAGCCTGACCTGCCGGTGCGAACGCCGCAGGGCCAGCGTGTGGGCGACGTCGGTGAGCCTCACATCGCCGGTTCGCAGCGCCTCCGCCAGCTTTCTCGCCGCGGCGGCCAGCGCGGCCGGTGACCCGGCCGACAGCGGGAAGGGCCTGCCGCTCTCCGCGACGACCGCCGGCACGCGATCCCGGTCTCCCCCCGCGGCCTTTCCCCGAGCCTGCTCGGGCACCGCGTCTGTGGCGTGCTCGGGAAGTGCTTTCCATCCTCTTTCGGGCACCGCGTACATGGAGACTTCGGGCATCTTTTCCCGGACCTGTCCGGGCGCCGGACTCCCGCCGTGCCCGTGCGTCACTTCCGGGGCCTGTTCGAGCACCGCGTGCGCGTTGGTGCCGCTCATCCCGAAGGAGGACAGCGAGGCCAGTCTGGTCGCGGTTTTCGCCGGCCAAGGGGATAGGCCGGTGGGTACGAAGAACCGGCTGTCCTCACCGGGAATCGTCGGATTCCACTGATCGAAGTGCAGGTTCGGCGGCACCAGGCCGTGCCACAGGCACAGCACCGCCTTGACGAACCCGGTGACGCCTGCGGCCGACTCGGTGTGGCCGAGGTTGGACTTGACGGCCCCGAGCGCGCAGCGGTGCGGGCCGCCGCCGTACACGTCGGCCAGGGCGGCGAACTCGATCGGGTCTCCCAGCGGGGTGCCGGTGCCGTGCGTCTCGATCAGCCCGACCTCGGCGGGATCGACTCCCGCGATGTCAAGCGCCGCCCGCAGCACCGCCCGCTGGGCGGCGGGAGACGGCGCGGTCATCCCCTGCGACCTGCCGTCCTGATTGACGGCCGAGCCGCGTACGACGGCCAGCACCCGATCGCCGTCGCGCAGCGCGTCGGTCAGGCGCTTCAGGACCACGACCCCGGCGCCCTCGCCCCGGACGAACCCGTCCGCCCGCGTGTCGAAGGGATGGCAGCGCCCGCGAGGCGAGAACATGCCCCACTGGGATCCGACGATCATGTCTTCTGGTCGGATCAGGAGGTTGACGCCACCGGCCAGCGCCAGATCGGACTCGCGCAGCCGCAGGCTCTGGCAGGCGAGGTGGATGGCCACCAGTGAGGACGAGCAGGCCGTGTCGACCGCGATGCTAGGCCCGACAAGCCCCAGGAGGTAGGAGATCCGGCCGACGGCGGTGCTGTGGACGTTGCCGGTGCCGGTGTACGCGTTCATCTCCGTGTAGCGGCCGGTCATCCGCAGCGCGTAGTCGAAGTGCGACAGGCCGGCGAACACCCCGGTCCTGCTGTTGGTGAGACCGTCCGGCGGGATGCCCGCGTGCTCCAGGGACTCCCATGCCACCTCAAGCAGCAGCCGGTGCTGCGGATCCATGGCGGCCGCCTCGCGCGCGGTGATGCCGAAGAACGCCGCGTCGAACCCCGCGATGTCGTCCAGGTAACCCGCCCACCGGGAGGTGGTGCGGCCCGGGACGTCCGGATCCTCGTCGTAGAAGGCGTCCACGTCCCAGCGCTCGTGCGGCCCCTCGCGCACCGCGTCCCGGCCCTCGACGAGCAACCGCCACAGCGCCTCCGGCGAGTCCGCGCCGCCGGGCAGGCGGCAGCTCAGGCCGATGACCGCGATCGGCTCGGAGGCGACCGTGTCGGCGGCGGACTTCAGCCGGTCGGCGAGTCGTTCCCGCCGGTCGTCGGGCAGCTGAGCGATCCGGCGGCTCAGATCAGACATCGTCGACCCGCTCGAACGCCCGCCCGGTCTGCTCGTGCTCCCACACGGTCTCCTCGGTCTCCCGAAGGAGGAGGTCGAAGGCCGTGGCGGACGGGCCCGACCGGACGCCGTCCGGAGCCGCGGAGTGTTCGGCGAGGTGCTCCGCGATCGCCCTGATCGTCGGGTACTCCCAGAGCAGGGTCGCCTGAACCGGCACGTCGTAGCGCTTTTCCAGGTCGCCGCTCATCGCCACCGCGTCCGCCGACGACAGGCCGAGGTCGGCGAGGGGGGAGCGCGAGTCGATGTCCTGGGCCCGCGCGCCGACGCGGTCGGCGACGCGCCGGATCAACCACTCTTCGATCTCCCCGGCGTCCCGGTTGGTGATGCTTCCGGACAAGTTCAACTCCTGCCTGCGAAGGTGACCACTTTGTACTCGCCGTCCAAGTAACGCCGCCGCGCGTCGGCGCGTCGGGGCTTGCCGCTGGAGGTCATCGGAATCTGGCCCCTGCAGACCATCAGCAGGTCGTGCGCTTCGATACCGTGCCGGTCGGCGACGACCCTGCGTATCGCGCGCAGCAGTCCGTCCCCATCGGACCCGTCGCCGTTCAGCGCGCGCGGGTCCATCTCGGCGATGACGATCAACCGCTCGGTGTCCCCGGTGTCCACGCCGAACGCCACCACGTGCCCGGCGCGCACGCACGCGTGCGCCGTCTCCACCGTGGCCTCGATGTCGGCCGGATGGTGGTTACGGCCGTTGACGACGATCAGGTCCTTGTGGCGGCCCGCGAGGTAGAGGTGGCCGTCGTGCAGGAACCCCAGGTCGCCGGTGCGCAGCCAGTGCTCGCCCGCGACGTTGTCCAGGAGCCGGGCCTGGAAGACCTCGCGGGTCCGCTCCGCCAAGCCGTGGTAACCGGCGGTCACGTTGGGTCCGCGCACCCAGACCTCGCCGATCCGGCCTGGCGGAAGCTCCGCACGGCTGTCGGGGTCGACGATCGTGATCCGCTGGCCTGCCGGGACACCGCATGCCACCAGGCGCCGTACGTGTGGCGGGGCCTGCTCGTCACCGGCGCGTCCGTCGGCCGATACGGCGCTCTCTCCGATCGGCGCGACCCGCCCCTCGGTGGCGGCGGTGCGGTCGATGTCCAGTAGCCGGGGGCCGGTGCCCACCGGTGTCGCGGTGACCAGGATGGTCGCCTCCGCCAGCCCGTAGCTGGCGGTGTGTGCGGCGGCGGTGAAGCCGTATGGCGCGAAAGCGTGGCTGAAGCGGCGCAGGGAGGCGGCCCGCACGGGTTCGGCTCCATTGAGCAGCACCGCCAGGCAGCTCAGATCCACCCCCTCCAGTTCGTCGGGGGTGGCACGGTCCACACAGAGGTCCAGGGCGAAGTTAGGCGCGGCGGCGAAGGTCCCGCGATACCGGCTGATCAGCCGCAGCCATCGGGCAGGCCGCTGTACGAACGCGAACGGCGTCATCGTCATCGTGTGCAGGCCGAGGGTGAGCGGTACGGTGACGCCGCTGGCCAGGCCCATGTCGTGGAAGAAGGGCAGCCAGTTCACACCCAGATGCGAGGTCAGCCCGTACGCCCGCTCGCACTGCGCCACGGTGTGCGCGAGGTTTCCATGGGTCACCATGACACCGCGAGGGTTCGACGTGGACCCCGACGTGTACTGCAGGTAGGCCACGGTGTCGTCGTCCACCTCGGGCGGTTCCCAGCGTGCGGCCGACGCCGGGTCGATCTCGTCAACGGCGAGGAACCGGTCCGGTGCCGCCGCGGGCTCCCAGGCCAGGAGACGCGTGATCGTCGGCAGCGTCGAGGAGGTCGTCAGCACGAGGGCCGGAGCGGCGTCGGTGAGCAGCGCTTCGAGCCGGGAGTTCCCGCGAAACGACTCCGGCGGGTACAGCGGCACCGCCCGAACCCCGGCGTACAGGCACCCAAGGAAAGCAGCGACGTAGTCCAGGCCCTGTGGGCACAGGATGGCGGCGCGGTCCCCGGGCACGCACCTCCGCAGCAGCTCCGCCGCGACCGCGCGGGCCCTCAGGTCGAGTTCCGCGTACATCCAGGTGGTCGTGATCCCGTCCCGGACGTGGTTGAAGTCGGTGAAACTCAGCGCCGGTCGGTCCGGATGCGCGGCGGCGTGGTCGCGTACGGCCGCGACCAGTGAGACGGGCCGCGTGTCCGCTCGCCGGTTCACCGGGCGTCCGGTGAGTTCGTCGAACGCCGGCGGGCGTCGAGGTTCGCGAGCACCCTGCGGCAGGCCGTCTCGGCCGTTCTGAAATGCGGCGAGGTAGGGATGGCCCGCGCCGTGGCGGACTCCGATGATGTGGCGTTCGGCCTCGGCGTGGCGTCCGAGGCGCCGGCACAGCGGGCTCGCGGGTGGCAGGGGGCCGACGAGGTCGTCTCCGCTGCCCGGCTCCTGGCTGGGCATCGACGAGGTCGTCTCCACTGCCGGGCGCCGTCGGTGCGCGGGGCGTTTGCGAGCGCGTCGTCGGTGGCTGGGGCATCAGTGATATCGCGGATCGCAGCCTTGACGGCGCTGTACGCGTTCGCGTAGCGGCCCGCTCGTTTGTGCTCATGGGAAAGGTGGAGGTTCGTCATCGTGATCCTGGATCGTGTTTCTTCAGTTGTCATGCGTGCCGTGTCCTTGTGCCGCGCCGGCCGTCTCGGCGGGAGCCGCTTCTACGACGGGGACGTTGTTCGACGAGGGAGAGGAAACCGCTCCAACCGGACCGCCTGGACGGCACCAAGACGAGCAGCTTCGCCGGCGCCACGAAGAGCGCCGTGCCCGCCAATCCGGGACCGATGACATGACCGCTGGTCCACGCGAAGGTGTGTGCCCTGTTGTACCGCCCCCTGTTCGTGTCGGTGGCGAGCCGGACCTGCCCGCGACGGCGGCGATCGATATCTGCCGGTTCGTTGGGGAATCGCGGGCGAACCGGGCGATCGGCATAGCGAAGATCAGGAATGTCGCCGCGCCCAGCAGGCCCGCGCTTCCGGCGGCGACGATGACCAAGCCCGCCTCGGTGGCCTGCTTTCGCATCCAAACGATGCGAAAGCAGGCCATCGAGCGGGTTTCCGACGAATCCTGCATCGTGATCATCGAGAAGATCGGCCTTGCTGCGGCGAGGCCGACAGCTCGCGTGCGGCGTAGGTGAACAAGAAAGAAGGGGGGAGTCATCCTCGCGCCGAGCGCGGACACAATGTCGTTGTTGAGAATGAGCCACGTCTGTCGTGGAAGATGCGATAGCAGTCCACGCAGGCATCCTTTTATCCCCTGCTTGCCGTCTGCGATAGTCCATAGATTCACAAGGACCGTTCAGCGCCGTTGATGACGTCCCTGAATCCCCTTCTCGCCGGAGAGCGTCGGGCGGGCGTCGGTGGACGGGCTGTCCTGGCAAAACCTAGTTGTGGCTGGTCGAAAGACCGGGCGCAATGACGGTTTCGTTGTGGTTCGTGGAAAAATCACGGGGCATTGGGCTTCTCTTTGGGGATGGGTTCTGCCTTAGTGCGCGGATCCAGCAGCTGGTTACCGTCATTCTGACCGACACTCCTTGAGAAATGCTTGGCGCTCTGGGCAGTGCTGCCTTGGCTGCCGCTCCCGAAGGCGGCGGACCGGATAGCCGAGGGCGTCGGTGATGACGGGGCAGGCATCTCCAGGAGTTGCTGACGGACGGCGGCGGCCGCTGGAATATCGATCTTGTTGGGAAGGGCAGAGAGATGGTCGGGGCGGCAGGGTCGGCCCGCTCGGCGGCCGGGGAACACCGGCGAGAGGCCCGGTTGGTGGCGGTGTTCATGTTGTCGCGAGCCGCGATGTAGTCCAGCGGCAGAGATGCGACCGGCTCGGGGACGGGTGAGGGCGGATCTCCGAGCCGCAGGAACATGGCCTCTCCGTCGCGGAGCAGGTCGTCGACTGAGGGGCCGAGATCATTCCGGACAGCGGAATCTGCGGCCGCGGGCTATGCCACCGACTGAAGTGCTGTGCCTGGGTTCAAGCCGTCGTCGAGGACCATGCGCACAGCCTTGTCCTTGGACTCCTGGCTGAACCTACGCCTGGAACCTTTCGGCAGGCTTCTATCTCCTTCGGACTGTTACCGCCCTGGCGAGTGGTCTGTCGGGAATCTCTGGAGCACCTCGCTCCTCGACCGGGACGGGGATGTACTTGATCACGGTTTGGTGTCGTGCGATCGGCCGATCTCGACGTGGGAGCACTCGTAGGATGTTATTAGAACCTATGTTCCCATCTGTCTAGGGGGTCCTCGTGCGTCACCCACTGGTTCACCGATTAGCCGCTTACTGCGGCGCAGTCGGCCTGCTCACCGGCCTGCTCACTGTTGCGGCCCCCGCCGCCTCGGCGGCCGACACCACGACCGACCTCGCCCTGACCTCCGACGGCACCACCCTGTTCTCCGCGGCCGACACCCCCGGACACTTCACCAGGTACGACACCGGGACCCTGGCGGCGACCGGCACCTAGGGCGACGGCTGGGACGGGTATCCGTCGGCCCGCATGACAAGCAGGAATGATTCTGTCGGGCTGAACGAGCAGCGCTTGTCGGTGACTTCTGACAGCGGCCGGAGATCAACACCGAGTGGGACATCGGCGAGAAACAACGGCACTCACCTCCTCATCAGCGGTACCGGGTGGGAAGTCCAATCGGTCGATCGAGTCTCGATGGCCAGGACGCCGAGGGCTTCCTCCAGGCTTCCGGTGTTGAGTGACCTTTCACCTCAGGCCCGGAGGAACTCGGCGATCGGCTCGGCCTGACCGAAGATGGCGTGACCGGCCTCGGGGAGCAGGTTCACGGTCGAGTGCGGGATGTACTCACGGACGCGCCGCGCGGTCTGCTGGGAGTCGAACATGGCGTCATGGCCACCGACGATGACGAGTACGGGCATGGTGAGACCGCCCAGCGCGTCGTCGGGGAATACCGGGAGCCTCTCCCTGCGCGGGTTGAAGTGCGTGAATGTCAGGACGACGGCGTCGAGCGCCTGCCGGTCCTTCTCCCCGTCCAGCCCTGCGACGGCCATCGCCGACTCGCGCAGTCCGCCGCGTCGGAACGGGCGGGTCAGCAGGGCCTTGAAGATCCAGCCGACCTTCTGCCGTCCCACGCCGCCGGGGCACATCAGGGCCAGGCGGGTCACTCGTTCTGGACGGCGGATGGCGTAGTCCAGGGCCGTCCAGCCGCCGAGGGACGCGCCGACGAACGCGGCGTCGGTGATCCCGAGCCCCTCCAGTACGTCGTCCAGCCAGAGGGACACGGCGTCGGAGTCCAGGGCGGGGCGGGAGGGCGCGCTCAGGCCCGGCTCGCCGACGAGGTCGACGGCGTAGGTGCGGAAGTGCTGCGACCAGGTGGCGAGGTCTTCTCGCCACATCGACGCGTTCGCGCCCGAGCCGTGCAGCAGCACCACGGGCGGCGCGTCCTGTGGGCCGGAGACGAGGACGAAGGTCTCGCCCTCGCGAGTCGGCACCCGTACGTGCTCGGCGGGCACCGGCCAGGCCTCCAGCACCTGCCGGTAGTGGTCGCGGAGCTCGCGTTCACCGGCCTCGGACTTGTAGATCACGGTCATGACGGATTGCACCCCCAGTCGCGCGTCGAGCGCGTTGAAATGTGGGACGAGCCACAGTGAAGGCCCTGTCACCGTGTCAAGGTCAAGCGGGATCACGTCGCGAGATGGCCTGCCCCGTGTCCGGTGGTGTCAGGGCGCCGGTGGAGGTTCGAGTTCGCGTCGCCGGACAGGGCGAAGCCGAGCTGGGGGTGCCAGGTGATCGGGCACCTCAACACCTGGCACGACGGCTCGCTGCCCGGCACCTGCACCTAGTCGACGGAGTGGAAGCGGATGTCGTGGCCGTCGGCGTCTGCGGCCGCGAAGCGCAGCAGGCGGACGCCCTCCTCGGTCACGGCGGCCACGTCCTGTCCGGCCAGGGGTTCGAAGAGCTTGACGACCAGCGTCGCCGTATCCTTCCTGTCACGTTTGATGGCCCAGAGTCCGCACACGAAGCCGTCCACGGTCATCGCCGCCTCGACGATGGTGTGCTTGCGCTGCTCGTCGGTCATCATGCGGGTCCGGTCGGCGTGGGCGAGCACGGCGTTGTCGAGCGCGGCCAGGAAGCGGACCGGCGCGGGAACGTCCGGGTCGGGCCGTGGCGCGTCGGGAAGGTCGAACAGCTCCCCTCCCATCTCGTTCCGGAAGACGCGCAACCGCGGCCGGAGCGATTCGACGACCTCGCGTAGCCGGGTCATCCCGCTCCATGCCTGGATGTCCTTGACGGAGGCCGGGCCGAATGCCGTGAGATAGCGCAGGACAAGCTCCCGCGCCGACGGTTCGTCGGCCGGTGGCCGGTCGAGCCACCGGTCGGCGAGCGTGAAGGGGGTCGTGCCGCGCCGTCCCCAGGTGCCGTCGGGCGGCGGGTGCACTATCGGCAGCAGGCCCTGTGCCGACCGGGCCAGCGCGATCGGGTCGCGTCCGGGCCACCGTTCGGCCAGCGCCCTGCCGAGCTCGGGCCTGCTCACCGTGCCCTGGCCGAGGACGTGCCCTGGCCGAGGATCGCGCGCACCGCGGCGGCCAGCTCGGCGAGGTCCAGTCCGGCGGTGGACCCGCCGAAGGCGCCCCTCTGCCGGCGGTCCAGCATCGGC
>NZ_JBFAOJ010000127.1:0-23136 GCF_040675205.1 Streptosporangium sp. NPDC049644
TCTGGCCGTCGTCCAGCCCGGTACCCGACAGCGCGTCCAGGGCCCGGTCAAGCCAGAGCAGTCGCCGCGGGCCCATGGGCGGGATGCTCTGGCGCAGGTCCAGCAGCCAGGGCCGGGACAGCAGGAGGTCACGGGTGAGCCGGGTCCACGTGGCGAGGTAGGCGCGCCAGGACAGGTTCCCGCGTTCGGGCGGTGGGGGCACGGCGCTGTCCGCCATGACGGTCAGCAGTTCGTCCTTGCTGCCGACGTACCGGTAGAGCGCCATCGGAGCGACGCCCACCCGGGCGGCGACGTTGCTCATGGAGACGGCGGCCAGCCCCTCGGTGTCGGCGATCTCGATGGCGGCCATCGTGATCGTGGCCAGGTCCAGGCGCGGCCTCGGGCCTCTGCGCGTGGTGGGTTCGCGGTCCCACATCCGCGCCACGACGGGTGGCAGCTCTGCCATCGAACATCCTCTCGTGCAGTCGGAATCTGTGTACGTCATATAGTCTAATAACTGTGTATGCCGTACAGAGTAGGTTATATATAATCAAGGAGGCGTCATGGAGATCCGTGCGTTCGCACCGAGCGACCGCGCCGAGCTGCGCGAGCTGTTCGAGCGCGTGGGTGAGGGCGCTCCCACGGCGTCGCTGTGGGGGCACATGGACTCGGAGGCGGCCGTCTACCTGGACCCCTACATGGAGCTGGAGCCGGACTCGCTCTTCGTCGCCGTCGCCGGGGGTGCCCTGGTGGGCTACCTGACGGGATGCCTCGACAGTGCGAGGTTCCCCGGGGAGGGCGAGCGCATGGAGAAGGCGATGCGGACCTACCGGCTGGTCTTCCGACCCAGGCCCGCGGCCTTCTTCGCGCGCAGCCTGGCCGATCTGGCGTGGGCCGCGGTCCGCAGGGAGCCCGGCGTCGGCGAGTTCGCAGACGCCAGGTGGCCCGCGCACCTGCACATCAACGTGGCACCCGAGGCGCGAGGGACCGGCGCCGCCGACGGGCTGATGAGCCGGTGGCTTGACCGGCTCAGGAAGGCCGGATCTCCCGGCTGCCACCTGCATACCCTGGTCGAGAACACCCGGGCGGTGCGGTTCTTTGAGCGCATGGGCTTCGCCGAGCACGGCCCGGCACCACTGGTGCCCGGCCTCCGGCACGACGGCCGGCGGGTCCACCAGCGGACGATGATCTGGAGCGCCGGCCGCGCCGCTGAGGAGGCCGAGGCCGGAGTGCGGACGTCCGCCAAGCGTCAATGATCCCGGGCCGCACCGTCGGACCGTAGGGGCGGCGTGTCCGGGCAGGAGAAACGGCTGCGAGACGAGGTCCGTGCGATGATCGCGCCGTCCCTGGCCGAGGGGGCTGCCTGGGCTACCAGCCGTACGCCGACCCGAACCGCCCCGACCGCATGATCATCGTTGAGGAGTGGGCCGACAGCGCCGCGCTCGCTTCCACTTCTCGCTAACCGTGATCTCTCACTCGGCTACCTGGTAGCTGGGGACACGTTCGGGAGCGGAGGGGCGGTACAAGGGATTGTTCCTGGAGGACCCGCTGGCGGTGCCGCAGCCGGTGGCCGGGGGTGAGCGTCACCGCCGATGCTCGCAGGGCGGCGATCCAGGTATCGGAGTCGGTGGGGGAGGGGCATCAAGGGCATCGGTTCGAGAGGTGCTCGGGGGAGCGTCCGGTAGCGCGGACGGCGACATTCCCCCGTCACTCGGTGGGGACGGGGTCCCAGTAGCAATGAAGAAATTTCCCACGAAGTATCCCCGCGAATGCCTTGTGCCAGCCTGGCGAACAGGTCCGAGAACGGTTCCGAAGCCGAGCGCACGGGCGGTTGCAGGGGCGGGCCATGGGACCGGTTGCCGGCAGAACACGCTGCTCGCGGTCAGTGTGCGTCCTCGAGGCCGAGTGGCGGGCGACCTGCCAGCGATCGGGATTCCATCGTTGGCAGGTCGCCCGCCACCGGGGCCATCCGGGTACGCGCGTCACAAGGACGGAGCGGCTGTAGCCCAGGAGTGGCCGAGAGCGTCGAACCCCTGGATGGCCGTGGTCTCGTCCCGGAGGGCCTGGGTCAGACTCCGAACGCCGCCGGGTAGCGGATGGTGCCGGACGGCACGGGCTGGGTGGGGTCGAAGACGAGCGCCATCATGTACTTGTCCTCGACGTCGAAGGGCGGCCGGATGGAGTGGCTGGAGGCCGGGGTGAAGCCGAAGCGCGGGTAGTACTCGGCGTGGCCGAGCACGAGCACGAGATTCTCGCCTTGCTCACGGGAGGCGTCGAGGGCGGCGTGGATAGCAGCGGAACCGGCGCCGCTCCGCTGGTGCTCGGGCCTGACGGCGCACGGGCCCAGGGCGAGCGCCGGAGAGCTGTTGACGTGGCAGCGGGTGAGCAGCACGAATCCCGCGATGGAGCCGTCGGGTGCCTCGGTGACCCAGGACAGGCCAGGGATCCACGCCTGCGGGTCGGCGCGCAGCGCCTCGATCAGGTCGGCCTCGTGAGAGGTCGGGAAGGCGGCGAGGTTGACCTCGCGGATCTGGGCGAGGTCGGTGGCGGTCTCGGGGCGGGTGATCCAGGAAGTGGTCATGGAGGTGTTCGAGTCCGTTTCTGTGCTTGCCTGCGGGCGCAGGACATAGCCGGTGTACTGGTAGTCAGTGCCGTGCTCGTGACGCATGGTGATCTCTTGCAGGGTGGCCGCGACCGCTTCGCGCATCCCGGCCACGGTCGGGTCGGCTGAGCCGGTTCGTTCCGACAGCGGCGTGTAGTACTCCTCGAACCAATCGCTGTCGGGGAGCGGGTGCCGCGCGGCGACGGCATATCCGGCGCCGCGCGCCGCGGCGGCGTTCTGGTCTTGGGTGCGCAGCCGGTAGTGCCGGTCCCAGAACGCCCGCGCTTCGGCGGACGGGGAATCGGTGGTCCATTCGCATTCGGTGACGACCAGCGTGCCGCCGGGGGCGAGCAGCCGCCGTCAGGAGCGCAGCGCGGTGTCGAAGCCGATGTGGTAGGCGGATCCTTCAGCCCAGATCAAGTCGAAGCTCTCACTGGGGAAGGGCAGGTCCGCCATCGACGCCCGGATCGTGCGGATGGCGTGGCCGACGCCGCGGGCGGCGGCGGCTCGCGTCAGTTCGTCGAGGAAGGGCTGGTGCAGGTCGAGCGCGGTGACCTGGGCGGCGGCCTCCTCGGCCAGCACCAGGCTGGCGCGGCCTGGCCCGCAGCCGATGTCCAGCACACGCGGACGCGGCGGAAGCGGTCCGGCCAGCGCCAGCAGGCGGCTGGTGGTCGCGTCGGAGCCGGGACCCTGGCGGGGCAGGCCGTCGTGCAGAGCGAAGAACGCCGTCACGACGGGGTCGCTGATCGCGTCGTGCGGGGTATCGCTCGCGGCGGTGGCTGTTTCTTGTGGGGAATGGCCCGGTTCGGGGCCGCACTCGGCCGGCAGGTGGGTCTGCGGTGTCGGT
The DNA here is from genome assembly GCF_040675205.1 of Streptosporangium sp. NPDC049644. NCBI lineage: Bacteria > Bacillati > Actinomycetota > Actinomycetes > Streptosporangiales > Streptosporangiaceae > Streptosporangium > Streptosporangium sp. NPDC049644. The sequence goes on from NZ_JBFAOJ010000127.1 coordinate 3,429, forward strand.
GGGATGGGGTCGGTCATGACTGCTGGTCCCTGAACTTGTAGGTGGCGCGCAGATGGCTGGTGATGGCCTTCTGCCGGTTGGTGCGTTCGCCGCGTAGCCGGGCATCGGTGCGCGAGGCCGCCCACGCGTTCTCGCGTTGTAGCTTGCGGTAGCTGCCCAGGCGGCGCTTGGTTAGCTCGCCCGCCTGGATGGCGGCCTGGACCGCGCAACCCGGTTCGGTGTTGTGGGAGCAGTCGCCGAAGCGGCAGTCCCGGGCGAGGCGTTCGATCTCGGCGAAGACCTGTTCCAGGCCGTCGGCGGCGTCATAGAGGCTGATCCCGCGCAGGCCGGGCGTGTCGATGAGGACACCGCCACCGGGAAGGGGAACCAGTTCGCGGCGGACGGTGGTGTGGCGGCCCTTGCCGTCCCGCGCCCGCACCTCGCCGATGGCCAGAAGCTCGTCGCCGAGCAGCGCGTTGCCGAGGCTGGACTTGCCCGTGCCCGAGGGGCCAAGCAGCACCGTGGTTCCGCTCAGCGACGCGGTCAGCACATCGATGTTCTGACCGGTGGCCACGCTGGTGACCAGGATGTCCACCCCTGGCGCCAGCTCGCCTGCTTCGGCGTGCACCGCGTCGGTGTCGGCGGCCAGATCCGCCTTGGTCAAGACGATCAGCGGCCTGGCGCCGCTGTCCCACGCCAGGGCCAGCAGCCGCTCCAGCCGGGCCGCGTCCAGCGCGGTGGCCAGTGAGACGGCGACGACGACGGTGTCGATGTTGGCGGCCAGCACCTGCCCGTGGGAGGTGCGTGACGACGACGAGCGCACGATCGCGCTACGACGCGGCAGCAGGGCCACCAGCTCCGGTTCGCGGCCCGGACGCAGCGCGGCCCAGTCGCCGGTGCACGGCGCCAGGAGCGGGTCGGGGGAGTACAGCGCCGTGAGGGCGGCCCGCACCGGGCCGGACTCGGTGACCGCGTCACACAGGCCACGATCCACCCGTGCGATCCGGGCTGGTACCAGGCCGGCCTCGCGGTGTTCGGCGAAGGCGTTGTCGAGTGTTTCCGTCCATCCGTACCGGGTCAGGCCGATGTCGGATGGATCCGTGAAGAGATTTGGCAACGTGAGACACCTTGCGGGAAGGGGCCCCGACGAGACGCAGACACTACCCTGCCTCGTAAGCCGGACGGCTCACGGCGAGGGTAAGAAGTGGGTCAGACCGGGGCCCGGGACGTGAGGAATGTCCGGGCGCTGCACACAGCAGCGGTCTTCACCGCGGTCATCAAACCTCACCTCCCTCTCATCCGGAAATCCAACACCAAACGATCAACAGCCTAGCACTCCCAGCAGAATGCCTGTCACGGATCCCTGCAAACGAGAACGTACGCCAGCGTCCTCTGTGCGGTGTCGGTCGCGCTATAGCTGAGCTGAGCTGACGTTTTCGTTCCTCCACATTCCGAGGCCCGGAGCGTGGCGCAGGGCTCAGGGCATCAGTCCCAGCTCGCGCAACTGCGCGGGCCGCAGCGGCCGCCATCCGCTGGTGTCGAGCTTGGCCAGTTCCGCCTCGACGTCGACGTTGATGACGCCGAAGAAGTTGATGTTGTCGCTGTGGCCGGGCGAGATGTGCGACAGGATCTCGTCGCTCACCTCCCGGCCCTGAGAGCGCAGCTCCAGCACCGCTCTAGAATAATATTCGGTTGTCCAGGCGACCACCACGTTGGTCAGCAGGGTCAGGCACCACGCCTGCTCGGTCTGCTGCTCCAGATGCGGGCGAGTGACGGTGCCCTGCTGGGCGTAGTGCAGGTCGCGGCGCAACGCGTGCAGGCTCTCGCCCTTGTTCGGTTGGCGGGAGATCTTCCGACTGAATGCCGGGTCCGACAGGTATTTGGCCAGGCGGACGGTCCTTCTCAGGATGCCCCACTCCTTCGGCGCGGCCGCCAGGGTGTTCTGCCGGGAGGCGGCCGACCACTTGCCCACGATCAGCGAGGCGGTGGCCTGCCCGTACTTCAGCGACCCGGCCGTCCGCAGCGGGTCCGGCCAGCAGCCGGCCACCAGGTCCTCGTTCCACCGCGCGCCCAGCAGCGGCCCGGCGTGCGGGTAGCGCTTGGCGATCTCGGTCGGGGTGTCGTCCCGCACCAGGGTGACCCGGGTCAGGTCCCGCAACCGCGGGGTCAGCGCCTTGCCGACCAGGTCGAACAACGCAAAGTTGATCAACGTTGCGCCGTGACTGTCGGTCGCGTGCTCGGCGATCGGAAGGCCGGTCGCGTTGCCCAGGAAGTCGTCCAGAACGAAGTGCGCCTCCCGCGCTGTCGGCACAATGATCTTAGTGCCGTACGTCGACCACTGATCGGAGACATGGGTGTAGGTGGACAGCACCTGACCGCCGTGAATGACCATGGTCCGGCCGGTCAGAGTCTTGCCCCGGACGGGGAACCGCTGGCCGTCCGATGAGCTCATGGTGCCGCCGCCGAACACCTTGGCCAGCTGCAGGCCGCAGTGGTGGTCGACGATGACCGTGTTGGCCTCACGCAGCGTCTCCTCCCGCACGTACCACTCCATCGTCCAGGCCGGCACGTCGTAGGACACCCCGCAGGCCTCCGACATCCGGGCCAGGCCCAAATTCGTCGCCATCGCGATGAGCACCGCTCGGCGGCCGCCTTGCGGGCCGTGCTGACCATCTTGGCCAAGACGAGCACGCCGGGCCGGATCACCTTGGCCGCCATCAGATACTCGCGCGCCAGGTTGAACAGCAGCGTCGGCGAGTCGTGCTCCATCGCCCGGTCCAACAGGAACTGCTCCAGCTCCTTCATCGCCTGGCTGCCCGCCGGGACCGTCCGCCACTCCAGATACCTGGCGATCAGGCCCAGATGATCCGAGCGGGTCTGATCGCGCTTGCCGTACAGCGACAACGCCACCGGCGACACGCCCAGCCGCTCCGCGACCCGAGCCACGGCGGCGTGCAGAGCTGGACCAGCATGCCCAGCTGGTCCACGGCCCGCCGTCCACGACCTGGATCGACGAACGCCACATCCGCCGCCGTCGGCGTGAAATACCGGATCAACTCATCGCTGGTGATCTCCGGGAACGAGCGCAGCTGCTCCTCGGAGAACATCTTCTCGGACAATGCACCGCCTCTACCTGCCGTACCGGACGAAACCGGAACGAAGGTAACGGCAGTGATCACCAAGCCGTCAAGCGCAGCCGTTACCCCAGGTCGGGGGATGCTTCGTTGGAAATTTCTTCATTGCTACTGGGACCCTGGGACAAGATCGGTGGGGACAAGATGAGCCGACATGCGACTGGTTTCCGTGGACGGACGGGGTTCAAGCGTCTGGGCGCAGGAACGATGGTGCCTCAGAGTTGTTAATCTACATTGTAAAGGCGGTCGGCTGTTTTCAAGATCATTTATACAATGGACTAAAGACCCCATCACCTACAAACACCGGCAATGGCCCGTCGTAGGTCTGGCCGAAGACGAAGCACTGGCCCACATCAGCCCGGCCCGCAGCGAAACCGTCAACTTCTTCGGCTGAGTACTGTGATTCAGGCGTGGTCTGCGACGGCCTCAAAGAGCTGCCGCAGGCCGTCTAGACCGTCTGGCCGCAGGCGTGTGGGGTACACCTGCTGCGCGCGTCGTTCCGGTACGCCGCTCGCCGGCACTGGCTGGAATTTTTTCACCGGCGAGCTGCAGGGCTCCCGATGTTCGGCGGATACTACGGAGACTCGAACTCGGCCGATCCGTACCGGACGTCCGTCCGCTTATCCGGGGTCGGCACAGAGTTGGGAGGTCAAGGCGGTGCGGGCCCACTCTTCCCAGGTGTCCGGTGACCAGTCGCGGTCGCGGACGAAGATCAGGTAGAGCTGCGGGCTGAGCAGGCCGAACAGCAGGTCCGCTGCCATCTCGATGGAGAGGCCGGGACGGGCGTCGGGCTTGCGGGCCAGGGCTTCGGCCGCTGCGTACTGCACGGTGTAACGCGGGTCGGGGCCGTCCGGCCACTGTGTGGCGATCTCAGGGTCGGTGGCCGCGGCAGCCGCGATCAGCGGCATGATCGGGGCGACCCGGCTCAGGATCTCGCGGGTGCCGTGGACGTGCGCGCGCAATTGCCCGGCTGCGGTGGGCTCGGCGCACGCGGCGCGAAACCACTCACGATCCATGGTGGCGACCGGCTCGGTATCCCCGGCGATGGATGTGTCGACGACGTCCTTGAACAGCGTGCGCTTGTTGCCGAAGACGAAATAGACCGTCTGGACGGCCACACCCGCCCGGTCCGCGACCTCCTGCAGGCTCGTCGCCCCGTAACCCTGCGCGACGAACAGCTCGCGAGCCGCCTCGACGACCTTTTCACGGGTGCGGCGTGAGCGCTCGGCTCGCTTGTCCGGCCGCTTGACTTTGTTCATATTGCGAGTATATCTCTAGAGTATGTCACTAGAGTTCAACTCTAGATTCTTGGAGGAGACGATGGACCAGCCCAACGCCACCCAGAAGCCGGAACCGGACCTGGCCTCAACGCGGCGAGACCCGGAGGAGGAGTCCGTCCACCGTGCGCTGGAGGGTTACTACCGCACCGGCAAGCCACCGTGGGACACCGGCATGACGCCGCCCGAGCTGGTCGCCCTGGTAGAGGGGCGCGGAGCGCTGCCGCCCGGCCGCGCCCTCGAACTCGGCTGCGGCACGGGGACCAACGCCACCTACCTCGCACGGCACGGCTGGGAGGTGGCAGCCGTCGACCTGATCGACCGCGCTGTCGACCAGGCCAGTGAGAAGGCCGCGGAGGCGGGAGTGGCGGTACGGCTGCTGCACGGAGACGCCACCCGCCTCGACGAGCTGGACGTGCCGGGCCCCTTCGACCTGTTCTTCGACCTGAGCTGCTACTGCGGGGTCCCGCTGCACCGCCGCGACGCCTACGCCGCCGGGCTCACCCACCGCGCCGCTCCCGGAGCACGGTTGCTGATGTTCGGATACGGCCCCGAGCCGCTCGGCAATCCGATCCCCGAGGTCACGTCGTGGGCGGCGGGCGTCACAGCCGATGAGCTCCGCGCCAGGTTCCCCGGCTGGGAACTACTCGACGTCACACCGGGCACCAACTCGGTGCCGACCTTCTGGTTCACTCTGCGCCGCAACGCCTAGCAATATCCGGTCCGGGTTTCTCTCGAACACCCTCGCCAAACATCGCGACTAGAACGTGGAGATCACCATGACAACCGACACCGTGTCCCTGCGACCAGTCGGCCGGGTGGTGGGCGGTCGCAGCGAGATGGTCGAAGACGACTGGCACGACGTTCGAGCCGTGATCCGGCTGGACGGTGAGACCTTCACCGCCTCGGCGGTGCTCGGCCTGGAGGGCTTCTCCCACCTGGAGGTCGTCTTCCTCTTCGATCGGATCGACCCAGCCGAGGTACGCACCGATCCCCGTCCTCCACGAGGGAACCCGAGCGCGGCCCCTGTAGGGATCTTCGCCCACCGGGGGCCATACCGTCCCAACCGTCTTGGTGTCTCCCGCTGCCGACTCCTCGCCGTGGACGGCCTGAACTTGCACGTCGCCGATCTGGACGCGCTGTCAGGTACCTCCATCCTGGATATCAAGCCGTACCTGATCGAGTTCGCCCCCCGCCATCCGGTCACCCAACCGGCCTGGGCCACCGAGCTCATGAGCTCCTACTACTGAGGTTCCGGCCGGAGGGCCCCGCCTGCCGTCCAGTGATCAACCTGGTCGCAGGCCTCGGCCGGGGGTGAGCAGACTGGTGAGCTCCGCGATGGCCTCTGGGGAGAGCTTGAAGTAGCGGCGCAGGTTCTCCGGCTTTCTTGTGCCGGGACTTGGCCATCAGCATCAGCGGGCTCGCTCCGGCCTCGCCGAGGTGAGTCAGGGCCGAGTGGCGGAACTCGTGCAGGTCTCAGCCCGCGCCCGGCCCACCGGCGGCAAAGAGCGTTCGTCGCTCGGAGCGGATCACCTGACTGCCGACCCGCTGGCCCCGGCCTGTGGGAGATGGGGCTTGAGCAGCACCCCTGCGGCCAATGGCGTTAGCGAGCCGATGGGGCAGGGCTTACCGCCACTGACCGGTCCGATGTGGGTGGAGGCTAACACTGGCACATTTTGTAATGGTTCGGTAGCTTTAGGTTGGTTACCTGTGGATCAGTCGTACTTTGCCGCGTATGCCGGTGGTGGATTTCCTGACCGATGATGAGGCTGCTGCGTACGGGCGGTTCTCGGGGCCGCCGTCGCGGGCGGATCTGGAGCGGGCGTTCTTCCTCGATGATGAGGATCGTGCTCTGGTGGGGCAGAAGCGGGGTGTCCACAGCAGGCTCGGGTTAGCCCTTCAGCTGGTGACGGTCCGCTGGCTCGGTACGTTCCTGGAGGACCCCTTGGATGTGCCGGGGGTGGTGCTGGAGTTCATGGCCGAGCAGCTCGGTGTCGAGGACCCGTCTCAGGTGAAGCGGTACACCGAGCGGCGGGAGACGCCGTTTGATCATCAGCGGGAGCTCCGGCGGGCCTATGGATGGAAGGACTTCGTCTCGGTCGAGCCTGAGTTCGTCGCGTGGGTCGCAGCCCGCTCGTGGACCTCGGGTGATGGCCCGAAGGCGATCTTCACCGACGGGATCGGGTGGCTGCGGGAGCGCAAGGTGCTGCTGTCCGGAGTCACCACGCTGGCGCGGCTGGTCTCCAGCGTCCGCGACGACACGACCAAACGCCTGTGGGGTGTGCTGGAAGGGCTGCTGACGGTTGGTCAGCGGTACGTCCTGGACCAGCTGCTGGAGGTTCCGCCGGGGTCGCGGGTGTCGGACTTGGAGCGGTGGCGCAAGGGCGTGCCGCCGCGGGCGTCCGGCCCGACCATCATCAAGGCGCTCGACCAGGTGGCGGAGATCCTCGGCTTGGAGCTCGCGGAGCTGGGCGCCGAGGCGCTGGTGCCGTCGCGGCGGATGAGCGAACTCGCGAAGTACGGGAGGCGCGCGGACGCCTCCGCCTTGCGCCGTCATCCGGACGGCCGCCGGCTGGCGACGCTGCTGGCCACGGTCCGGCATCTGGAGGGCAAGTCGGTCGACGACACTCTGGAGCTGCTGGACCTGCTGATGGCGACCGGGCTGATCAACAAGGCGCAGAACGCGTCCAACAAGGAGAAGGTCCGCAAGCACCCCAAGCTCGCGAAGTCCGCGGCCCGGCTGGCGGTCGCGGTAGAGGCGTTGTTCGAGTCCGACGGGTGGGGCGGTCCTGATGAGGAACCGCGAGTTGCCGAGGTGTGGGAGGCGATCGAGAACGTCATCTCCCGCGCCGAGCTGCGCGCCGCGCTGGTGCTGGTGAACGAGAACGTGCTGCCGGCGGACGCGACCGACCCCGACGACTGGCGCAAGGAACTGCTGGGCAGGTACACGACGATCTCGGGGTTCGCCAAGCTGCTGCTAGAGGTGATCGAGTTCGGTGCGAACGCCGAGGGTGCGAAGGTGCTGGCCGCGATGAAGGCGCTGCCGGACGTGCTCACCTACCGCAGCCGCCTGCCGGCGCCGCTGATCCCCGGCCGCCTGGTTGAGGCGGAGGTGGTGAACGGGCCGTGGAAGCAGCTGGTGTTTGGCCACCCGGCGCACGCGGACGGGGCAGTGAACCGGCATGCCTACGCCTTCTGCATGCTGGAGCGGTTCTGGCGCGGCCTGAAGCGCCGCGAGATCTACGCCGACACCTCCACCAAATGGCGCAACCCCCAAGCTGAGCTGCTGGAAGGGGATCAGTGGGAGGCGATCCGGCCTGACGTGCTGACCGCGCTTAGCTTGCCGGACAGCCCGGACGCGCTGCTGGCCGACCACGCCCGCACCTTGGACGCCGCCTATAAGGAGGTCGGCGGCCGGTTGATCGCCAACCCCGACGTCCGGGTCGATGCCTCGGGGAAGATCCACCTGACCGGGGTGAAGGCCGTCGACGAGCCGCCGTCCCTGGTCGACCTGCGGGCCCGCACCACGGCGATGCTGCCGCGGGTGGAGCTGCCCGAGGTGATCCTCGAGGTCATGTCGTGGGTACCCGACCTCGCCGAGGCGTTCACCGCGGTGTCCGGTGGCCGATCCCGATTGAAGGACCTGCCGATCTCGATCGCCGCGTGCCTGACCGCGCACTCGCTGAACGTGGGGTACCGGCCGATCGCGAAGAAGGGCGTCGAGGCCCTGGAGCGCTCCCGGCTGTCGCACGTCTACCAGAACTACTTCCGGCCCGAGACCCTCAGCCTGGCCAACGCGCCGCTAGTGGAGATGACGGGTCCTCCGCACGGCCGGCGGGGTCGGCCCGGTAGAGGGTGGCGGAGCCGCCGGCGCCGACGTCGCCAGCTCAACGAGCCACCCGGACCAGTCGCAACACCGGGTCGCGGTACTAGCCTGCGATGGTGACCGGAACCGAACTGGACGAGTTGATCGTGGCTGACAGCGCGGCGCTGCGCGCGTGGCTGCTGGGAAACCACACTGCCTCTCCTGGCGTGTGGCTCGCCCTGACCAGGAAGGGTGGCTCCGTCACCACGCTGACCTGGCAGCAGGCGGTCGATGAGGCACTGTGCTTCGGCTGGATCGACGGGCAGGCCCGCAAGCGCGACGAGGAGAGTTCCTGGAGGCGGTTCACCCCGCGCCGGTCCCGCAGTGTCTGGTCCCAGCGCAACGTCGCCAACGTGGCCCGGTTGGAGGCGGCCGGCCTGATGCTGCCCGCTGGCCGTGCCGCGGTGGAAGCCGCGAAGGCCGACGGGCGGTGGACGGCCGCCTATGCACCGCCGTCGGAAGCGGAGGTCCCGGCCGACCTGCGAGCCGCGATCGCCGCCGACCCAGCGGCGCAGGCGATGTTCGAGGTGCTCACCAAGACCAACCGCTTCGCTCTCATCAGCCGGGTCAATGCCGTCAAGCGGGCCGAGACGCGCACCCGGAAGATCGCCGAGTATGTGGCGATGCTGGCCCGGCACGAGACGATCCACCCTCAGCGAGCCAGGCCGACGGACCCGCCGACGTCGTGACCGGATGTCTGCCAGAACAGACGAACCCACGTTGTTCACCGAACTGTGCTCTCGAAACTCCGCCTTGTCCGCTTCAAGAAGCGTGAAGATCTCCGCTGGTGCACGGTCCGAGAAGTGCGACAGCTGCAGGTCGCGTCGGCGTACCTGCGCTTCGCTGAACCGTAGGCATCGCAGGAAGATGACAGAAAGGCGATCGGCAGTACCTTCCCGCGATCGAATCATGCTCGTCGAGCATGCTCAGCACGTGGGCTGAGCGCCCGTGCCGGCGTTAGCTGTATCGCTCGACGAGCGCGTTGCCGATCGAGGCCAGGTGGCCTCGCACACCCGGGGGACCGGTCACTTCGAGCCATTCGACCAGCCCGGCGAGTTCGCCGGCGAGGGTGTAGTCGTCGTGGCCGCGGATCACGACGTCGATGCGTCCGTCGGTCGTGGTGCCTCCGACTTCGAGTCGGTTGCCGAACCCGATCCGGAGAATGCCTATGGCGTGGGGCGCGCAGACGGCCTGGACCTCCAGAGGTGTTCGTTTGCGGTCGATCTCGTCGGCGATCTCGCGCCAGCTCTCGGCGAGGTCGAAGTCCTCGGGCCGGTGCACGGGATCGCCGGTCGGGTCGGCGGATGTCACGCGGTCGATCCGGAAGGTCCGTCGGCCGGTCTCGGTGTGGGAGACGAGATACCACGCCGGGCCTTTGGCGACGATGCCCAGCGGGTGGACGGTCCTCTCGGTTTCGGCGCCTTTGCTATCGACGATGACCTTACCGGTGGTGCGGCGAGTGGTCAGGGCGGTCGCGGCCAAGGTCTCAGCGTCGGCCCCCTCGGCTGATCCACAGGCGTGCCGTCCAGTCCGCGCCGGAGCTGGCCAGCAGATTGCCGTCGGGGTGGAAGGCCAGCGCTTCGATACCGCCGTAATGTCCGGCGAGGGGAGCCCCCAGAAGTCCACCGGTGGCCATGTCCCACAGCCGTAGTGTGCCGTCGTAGTGGCCGGTGGCCACCATTTCGCCGTCGGGGTGGAAGGCGATCGCGCAGGCGTCGACGTCGCCGGTGAGGGGAACGCCGACACGTTCGCCGGTGAACGGATCCCACAACCGCAGCGCGCCGTGCTCGTTGGTGGCGAGTAGATGACTGACGGGGTGGAAGGCGATCGGCCCGCTGGGGAGTGGGTCGCAGATGAGTTCGCCTGTGGCCAGATGCCGGATCTGTGTCCCGTTGGGGGTGGTGTAGAGCAGCAGCTCCCCGCCGGGATGGAAGGCGATCTGCCTGATGGGGTCGGGCTGGAAGGTCTGCCTGATGGGGTCGGTGGTGAAGCAGTCGGCCAACTCGCCGGTGGCCACGTCCCACAACCACACGATCCCGCGGTAGCCGGTGATGGGGGAGAAGGTGAAGTCGGTGGTGGCCAGCAGGTGGCCGTCGGGATGAAAGGCGATCATCGTTTTGAACATGCCGAGGTCGTCGTCGATGCTGTGGCCGGCCATGGGGATGCCGACGGGCTTGTGGGTGAGCCAGTCCCACAGCCGTACCACCCCTTCGGTGTCGGAGGCGGCCAGCAGGTCGCCGCCTGGTCCGAGAGCCACGTCGACGAGGTCGGGGGTGGGTGGGGCCTTGAGGGGTTCGCCGGTGGCCGGATCCCACAACCGCAGCGCCCGGGCGTGGCACATGGTGGCCAGCGACCGGCCGTCGGGGTGGAAGAACAGCCGTGGCACCGGATCGGTGTGAAGGAGAGGGGCACCGACCGGTTTGGCGGTGGTGGCCCAGAACTGGACGCCGTTGCTGTCCTTGAGATCACCGTGGGCCAGGACCTGGCCGCCGGGATGAAAGGCCAGTGTGTAGGCGTGATCGGGTTGGCCATACCTACTCGCGAACAGAAGCCGGTAGGCGCCGGTGACCGGATCCCACACCTGCAACTGATGGGCAAAGGCGCCGTAGTTGTGGCCGCCGATGGCCAGTAGCCGGCCGTCGGGGTGGAAGGCCAGTGCCGAGACGTTCTTGACGACGGACTGGAACGGGTCGCCGGCGGGCTCGCCGGTGGCCGGATCCCACAACCGCACCAGGCTGGTGTAGTCCCATCGGGATGCCGACGCCTCGTACCACTGCGGTGCGGCTGTGGCGAGCCGGGTGACGTCGGGGTCGAAGACCGCCACGGCGTCACGGACGTTTTGACCTGCCAGGACACGGGTGTCGGAGGCACCGGTGCTCAGATCGTGCCATCGGAGCGTCGCGGTGGTCTCGTCCGCGAGGTCGCAGCCGGCGGTGACCAGTGCCCGGCCGTCGGGGTGGAAGGCCATCGCCCACACGGGGCCGGTATGACAGGCGAAGGGCTCCATGGCCGGTCGGCCGCTGTCGAGGTGCCACACCGACACCGTCCCGCCCGCGCCGGCGCCGGCCAGCAGGTGACCGTCGGGGTGGAAGGCGATCTTCGTGATGCCGTCCTGGTGGCCGTTGTCGGAGGTGAGGACCGCGGCGGGGTCACCGGTGGCCACGTCCCAGAGCCAGACCGTGCCGTCCGCGCCGGCGCCGGCCAGCAGGTGGCCGTGGGGATGGAAGGCCAGATGGGTGACTTCTCGGGTGGGTCCGGTCAGCGCGCCGGTGACGGCCTCGTGGAGATCCGCGTCCCACAACCACGCCTCCCCCTCGTCGTTGGCGGTGGCCAGCAGGTGGCCGTCGGGATGGTAGGTCAAGGCGTAGACGCCGCCCGGATGGTCGGCGATCCCGCCGAGCAGATACTCCAGGCCCTGGCCGTCCGGCACCACCGGCCCAGGGACGAGGTCGTAGTCGCCGATGACCGAATCCGGTGACCGGCCTCGTCCGGTGAGCGGGTCGCCGCCAAACGGCTGGTACAGCCCGTCGACCACGGCACGTTCGGGGGATGCCTCATAGGCGGCCCTCCACAGTGGCCGCAGCGACTCGGCCTGCCCGTCTAGCGCCCGCGCGAGGGTCTCGACCTGTGCCCAGCTCGGCAGGAATCGGCAGTGCAGCACCGTGTGCACGACGCTGGGAAGCTCATTGATCCGCGACGCCAGCTTCCGCACGCTCGGCTGGCCGCTCCTTCGGAGCAGCGCGCGCAGTTCGTCGCTGAGTGCGCGAAGGGCGGCATCGGCCGGGGCGGGCTTCCGGCGTCGTTCAGGTACGGACGTGAGCCCGTTGCCGCGCACATCGAGCCAGACCAGCGCGGAGAGGCCGCCCAGCCATTCGGGCAGGGCGGTCAGCTCGTTGTCCCTCAGTTCGAGCCGGGTGAGCTTGGTGAGGCCGCTCAGTGACTCGGGGAGCGTGGTCAGCCGATTCTCGTTCACGGCGAGCTCCTTGAGTTCGGTGAGGCGGCCCAGTGACTCGGGCAGGTCGGTCAGCTCGTTGTCGCTCAGATAAAGCCAGGTGAGATCGGTGAGATCGCCCAGCCACTCCGGCACCGCGGTCAACCGGTTGCTCTCCAGGACGAGCATGGTGAGAGCGGTGAGGTTCCGCACCCAGTCCGGAACCTCGGTCAGCTCGCAACCGCGCATGCGAAGCACCTTCAATCCGGTGAGGGAGCCGACCGATTCGGGTATCTCCTCCAGCCTGATCCCGGACAGGTCGAGCTCGCTCGACCACCCCTTCAGACACCTCTCGATCCGCTCCTCGACGTCCATGGTGCGAGGCTAGGGACCCGCACTGAGGAACGGCTTGTCGATCACTGGGAGGCTCAGGCCAGGCTCCGCCGCGGCGTCAGACCACCTGTGGATCACCACCGGCCTGTTGCTGCTCCGGGTGCCGTTCGGCCTCAGCGACCTGACCCGCGGCTCATGCCCATCGTCATCTGCCGGCCAAAAACCATCGTTTATTGACGATCGCGACTGACCATGCGAGGCGACCTTCCCCCAGCCCTGCTGCCGGGCCTGCCCGCCCAGGTGGCCGACGCGGCCCGGCTGGCCGTCACCGCGCAGGCCTGCACATCATCCTCATCGGTGCTGCCGCCCTGCCCGTCGCCGCCTTCACCATGGCCTGGCTGATCCGCGAAACCCCGCTGCGCACCGGCCCCGCCGACGCACCCGCCCCTGCCGCAACCCGTGATAGATAGGCTCGACATGGAATTCTTCTGTTACCACCGTGACCGGCCCGGCTCCGCAGCGCTGCGCGAGAAGCTCGCCGAGGAGCACTGGTCCTACATGGACCGCTACGATGCGCAGCTGATCGCCCGCGGCCCCACCCTCGACGGCGACACGGCCTCCGGCAGTGTGCACATCGTCGACCTGCCAGACCCCGCCGCCGCGCGGGCGTTCGCCTTCGACGAGCCCAACTACCAGGCCGGCGTGTACCGGGACGTGCTGCTGCGCCGCTGGCGCAACGTCCTGGGCCGCACCATGTGGGACTTCCCCGGTAGCCGCGAAGGCGGCAACCGCTATCTGGTTCTCGGCCTCGGCACGGGCCAGGCCGCCGATCTCATTCCACCGCCCGACCGGCGGGACGACTTGATCGCCTACGGGGCGCTGCTGTCCGACGACGGCGCCACCTGGCTGGGCACGGCAGCCTTGATCCGAGCGAGGGATCGGGACACGGCCCGCACTGTCCTGGCCCCGGACCGCTATGCCGATATCGAAGTCCACGACTGGGAGTTCGGCGGACGACGATGATCAACGGCGCGGTGTGAACCCGCACAGAGTCCGGCGCGAGCCGGGTTCGGGCAATGTCGCCGCGCCTGGCGGCCGTAGACCCTTGTCCGGGGCCGAGGAGGCGATCGCGTAGCGGCCCAGGACACCGTGAGTTCCACAAAACGACGGCATTAAGGCACGTCGGACCTACGACACCACGAGTTCAACCTCAGCAACCGTGCTCAGGTGCCGCCGCGGGGGAGGGGGCCGGTGGCGGGAGTGATGTAGATGTAGACGTGCGGATCAACCACAAGCCATGGCCGGAGCACCCATGACAGGGGGCGCTCCGGCTCCGGTCGCGGCAGGCTACGGCTGGACTAGCGGCGCCATAACTCGCCGCGTATCAGCCCCGGCAGGCGCGGCCGCCAGAGACCCATCTCTCGGTGACGGCGCCGGCAGCGTCGGTGATGGTGAGCTTGGCCCCCCACAACGACCCAGGTATGCAGCTGCCGCCCCCCTGTGTGTAGCGAGTCACCGGGTCCGAGATTCTGGTGCTGATGCTCATGCTGTTGGGGCCGTCGCTCCACTTGGCGGTGGCCGGGTCCGTGCCGCCCTGCCACCACGCCTCACAGAAGACCGTGAAGGTACTGCCGCCGGCGCTGCAGTAGGCGAAGGTAACGGTCGGGGCTGAGGCGAGAGCGGCTGCCGCCGGGGTGGAAAGGACCGTGGCAAAGGACAGGACGCCTATGGCGGCGACGGCTAAGTTGCGTTTCATTGCCCGTGGCCTCATTGATGGGTCTCCCTTGGAAAGAGGATTGGTCTGACGGTGGACCGAATTGACTCGTTCTGCGGGTAGGTCTGCTCACATCGTAGGAGCCGCTCGACGATCAGTCCATGTCTTCCGCCTGGCCGCGAAGGGCGGAGTGGATTATCCTCCATTGCCACGCACATTCTCAAGGCCTGTCGCTCCGCTCTTCTCACAGTTAGATCAGGCAGTCCGGCCATGCGGCATCGAGAAGGTATCACCAGGTCATCGCCAGTGGTTTGTCTTCTCGGTCTCGACGTCGAAAAGGCCCTATCCCAAGGGGTCATGCCAGGCGGCGGTTCGTACAAGCCGGTCGTAGGTGCGGATCTCGATCCTGCCGCGCCGGAAGCGAAGATCACGAATGTCGGTCGCGTTGTCGTTGGCGTTCTCACGGCCCATGATGATCAGGGCGTGTGATTCCGCGGTGATCCCGGGAAGGCCCAGACCGTTGGAGTCACGAGGTCTACGGGCGAGGCCGAGGTTAAACGAGAGCCATTGACGCCGGTCTTCGATCTGTTCGACAGCGTGGTGGAGAAATCGTGTGTCACGGCTGTTTCCCGGATTCGTCAGTCGTTTAGTCGGGCTCTCCAGTTCGACAAGGGGCCAGTGCAGACCCGCCGAGGTCCGGCTGGCGATGAGGAAGTCCGCCATGTAGTGGTCGGCGAACTGTACCTGTGGCAGCACCCAGGTTCCGTGGTTGCCGGAGACCGTATGGGCCAGGAGGGATGGGTGCTTTTCCAGCACGACTTGCATGGGGCGCTCTTCGGTGGCGGTTGCGAGGCCGTCTTCGAGCGCCTCACGGTCCGCGAGCGTTGGGAGGCGGTCCAACTTTCCATCGGGAAAGCCGGTTCAGATCGCGGTTGGAGACCAATTTTGGATGAAGGACTCAGGCGGCTTCCCTTTATCCACGCCTCAAGCAGATCACGGCTCTTGATTTCCTCGGCATTAGGAATGCTCAATCCCGCACTGGAGGCCAAATCCTTGAGACAATCGTACTCGGCTTATCCGAAAAGCCGCGTCTTCGATAACTCCCAAGGGGTGCGTGGGTGGGCGCGCAGCAGGGCGGCCACCACGGGGGCAGGCATTGATGGATCAATCGGCACCGCCAAGGCGGTGGCAATGGCTAGTTGGTCCGCGGTCGGCTCGGTGCACAGTCGTTCGAGATCGGCTACGACCTTGCGCCAGCTGGTCTCTGCCACTGGTTTCTCCTGCCACAGCGATTCCATACAACCGCAGGCACATCAGGCCTGCCGTAATCAGACGCGGATGAACAGCTGGGGTAAGGCGAGCAGGCGGAGCGGTACACCGCGGCGGACTACGCGCTCAGTGACCAGGCCCGCTCCCGCATCGCCGACGGCGTGCCCGCCAACACCCGGCGCGCCTATGAACGCCAATGGGCCGCTTTCTCCACCTGGTGCATCGAGCACGGCCGGGTCGAGTTGCCCGCCACCGGCCACACGCTGGCCGAATACGTCGAGACGCTGTGCGCGGCCGAGTGGGCTCCGGCCAGCATCGAACAGGCCATCGCCTGCGTGCGCACCATGCACCGCCTGGCCGGCCACCCCAACCAGCCCGCCACCGACGCCACCCGCCTGGCGCCGCGCGCCTGCAAACGCACCCGCGCCGAGGCCGGAACCCGCGGCCGGCGCGAAGCACCACCGGTGGGCATCGACGCGCTGCGCGCCATGGTCAGCGCCTGCGACCTCAGCACCCGCATCGGCCTGCGCGACCGGCTCCTGCTGGTCCTCGGATTGGCCCTGATGGGCCGCCGCTCCGAACTCGTCGCCCTGACCTGCGACGACGTCCGCGAGGTCCCCGATGGACTGGAGGTCACCATCCGCACCTCCAAAACCGACAAGGACAGCCAGGGCGAGACCATCGCCATCCCGCGCGGCAGCCACCCCCTGACCGATCCGGTGGCCGTCTGGACCGACTGGATCGCCGTACTCGCCGAGGCGGGGGAGACCTCCGGGCGACTGCTGCGACGACACCACCTGGACTTCATCGGCCAGACCAGCCAAAACAAGCTTGTGACCTGCGCCGGTCCGCATGTTACGCATTGCCGCCGACTGGAGGGAGGGCCTCGGCGCCGAACGCGGGAGCTGAAGCGAGCCCCCTGCGCACAGACAAGCCGCTGCGTCCAGAAACCGCTGCCGACGTCGGACCGGACGGCGGAGGCCCGGTGGCCTACGACCACGCATCCAACCGGCCCGAGACGGTCCGTTGTGCCCGTGGCCGCTTACGGCCACCCGAACGCTCTTGCCGGCAGTGGGGCACGGCCGGATACTCAAGGCCGCTGACGAGCTTCGCGGCGGATCCTCCTACGGAATGGGACGTGATCGCATGCCCGATGAAAGCACCAGCCAGGACCAAGCCAGAGCCGAGGCCGACGCCCTCGCCGCTTGGCAGGCCATCCCGTACTCCGTCTCCCACGAGGAGGCGCAGCGGATCTCCCGGGAGTATCTGGACAAGGCCCGCAAGGAGTTCGAGGAGCAGACCAGCCGGCTCCCCCAAGCCGACCAAGACAGGGCTCGCCAGATCGAGACGCAGCTGAACGCCAACGGTAGGGCGGTGTACGCCAACGCGAGATGGTGGGGCTTTGAGATCGTCCTCAACGCCGCAGCCGCCCAGGCCGCCGCCGAGATCTCGGAGATGGTAGGGGAGATCGTGGCCAGGGCCGTCCGTCCCAGGATGCTCGGCCGGTTAATCGAGCTCTCCTTCCAGATCCGTTCTCTTATCATCCAGAGAGTCGGCAGGGACCATGGTTGTCGGCTGGTGTCGCCCTGGTTCGCCCCGGGGATGCTCCTCCCCCTCTCTCTGGCCCCCAGGCAGGACACCTCGCTGTGGTGGACGGCCATGAACACCTTCCATAACTGGAGCGAGAACGAGAGGTTCCCCGGCCACCTGTCCAGGTCCAATCCGGCGCTGGCGGAGTTCCGCGGCCGGCTGTACGCCGTGCACCGCGGGGACCGGGACGAATCGCTCTGGTGGACCGCCTACGACCCCGGCAGTAATGAGGGCTGGAGCGACAATATCGCCTTCCCCGCCCATCGCAGCGCCGACGGCCCTGCCCTGGCCGTCTACAACAACTTCTTGTACTGCGTGCACCGCGGTGGCGGCAACGACCAGAACCCGTGGTGGACCCGCTTCGACGGCAACCGCTGGAGCCCCGACACCCGCATGAACGGCTCGACCAGCCGAGGCCCGGCCCTGGCGACCTTCAACGGCCTGCTGTACTGCGTTTACAGGGACTCCACAAACGATCATATGTGGTGGACCAGCTTCGACGGCACCAGCTGGAGCACCGACCAGGTGTTCGGTCATCACCTCACCGGCTCCAACCCCGCCCTGGCCGTCTACAACAACCAGCTGTACTGCGTGCACCGCGGTGGCGGCAACGACCAGAACCTGTGGTGGACCGTCTTCGACGGCACCCGCTGGAGCCCCGACACCCGGCTGCCCGCCCACATGAGCAGGGAGGGACCCGCCCTGGCCGTCTACAACAACTTCTTGTACTGCGTGCACCGCGGTGGCGGCAACGACCAGAACCTGTGGTGGACCCGCTTCGTCGGCGGCGGCGGCTGGAGCCCCGACCACCGGCTGCCCGGCCACATGAGCGCCCAAGGCCCCGCCATCGTCTCCTACCGCGAACCCTACGGCACCGAAGACCAGCTCTTCTGCGTCCACCGGGGTCATGGCTAGAAGCCGCCACTGCCGCCCGCTGGGAGTGGCTGACCGGCATCACCGATGCCGAACGCGAGGAACTGCGCCGCCGGCTCGATGACGACGAGTTCTGACCACGACCGGCGTCGACCGGAGTACCGTCACAGCGCGTCGAGGCGGGCCGGCAGCGCGGCCGCCTTACTGGCCCCGCTTCCCTGGCCACGGACCGGCGTGCCGGTGGCGAGCAGGCGGGTGGCGGCGGGCCGGACGACTCCATCATCCAGGCGACCGCCTCGATAAGCCCCTGCTGGGTCTGCTCGTTCAGCACACTCACCGGATGACGCTTGCCCGCCCCTGTCCCGCCCGGTGACGCCGGCGCGGACACGGCAGCTGATCTGGATGCCGGCTTCCTTCAGCCACGCCTTCAGGGTGAAGGTCTCCACGTTCAGGTTCTCGGCGGCCCGGCGGATCGTCAGCCCGCCCGAGAGCAACGTCTGGGCGATCTCGATGATGCGGGCGCGTTCGCGGCGCCGATCTTCCTCGGTGGGCAGGTCCATCCGGGCCGCGTGCTCGGCGACGCCGGCCTCCGGCACCTCCCTCGCGCGCACCAGGCAGGCGACACTGCAATACAGGCCCAGCCGGATGTGACGGCCCTTACCACCGGGCGCGTGCTCGAGTAAATACCAGCCCACCGGCACCCACAGGCCGCGCTCGGCGCGCTGGCAGACGCGGCATCGGAACGGTGGACGGCGATATCTTGGCCCGCCCCGGCTCGTTAACGCCGTCGGCCGTTCGGTTGTTGTCAAGGGCCTGGAAATCCCCCGCCGCCAGGTGATACTCGCGGTCCTCCTTACCCGGCGGCCGGGGCCGGCTACCGGGCTGGGCGGGCGATCAGCGCCTCTATGCCGTCCAGCAGGAGGTCGAGGCCGAACCGGAAGTCGGCGTCCTCCGTCCAGCCGGTGGAGTCCCCGAGCAGGCCGGAGCGCATCATGGCCGACAGTGCCGGGTACGTCGCAGGGTCCAGGACCTCGGTGAGTATCTCGCCGTACTCGGTGGCTCCCTCGGCCCTGGCCGCGGGCTCCTTGCCACCGGCGCCGAGCGAGTGCGTGAGTGTGGCGTCGGTGAGGGCGTAGCCGGTCAGCACCGTGGCGGCGTTGAACTTCTGGCCGTCGTCCAGCCCGGTACCCGACAGCGCGTCCAGGGCCCGGTCAAGCCAGAGCAGTCGCCGCGGGCCCATGGGCGGGATGCTCTGGCGCGGAACAGGGTTTAGACCCTAGCGACCTGGTCAGGGGTCATACGGGGGCTGTTTCCGGACCTCCCGCTGGATCTGCTCATTCATCCGCTGCGTCCGCTTCCAGGACTTCCTGTCGATCCCCAGCGGCGGGTTCTTCCAGATGTCGTTGCTCGGCTTCGGAATTCCCCGCCAGCCGGGATGCTCCTCGCTGTCCCCCGCCGAGCCGATCAGGTAGATGATCGCGATGACAATCGCTATGCCCAGCAGAAGTTCCATGAGTGCCCCCCTTTGCAGCCCTGGCTGCGTCGGTTGTGGCCATCTTTGGTTCTGACGTCAGTTCAGAGTGTCGTTGTTCGTCGTGCCTGGCAACCCACAGCTCAGGCGACGCGGTGATCTTCCTCATTCGCGGCACGTGAAGGAGACATCATGATCAATACTCGCCTAGCCCACCAGAATGTCCTGGTCACCGGAGGAGCCGGGAACATCGGGGCGGCGATCAGCCGCGC